>JAYPBG010000024.1:2199-9783 GCA_038124075.1 Gammaproteobacteria bacterium | reverse complement strand
TCAACTCTCCGCTCATGACTTCAGTTACGACTGAAACATCTACTTCACTGACTTCCATTTTTACAACCTCTTCAACAATCGTATCGCGCCCTGCAGGCTGCTCAACACCTGTTCGAACCGCTGCAACTTTATGGACTTTATTGTCCGCCACACTCGATGCAACGACGTTCACATCTTGGTCAACAATCGCCTCAACCGGTGAAGAACCCTGTACGGCGACTGCATCACTGCCCTCAATATGGGGTTCGGCATTCGTTTTTACAACCTCTGTCACACCAACCTCTGCCACATCAATTTTAGTTGCAGTCCCCTTGGAGGCTGATTTTTTGGTGCTTTTGGCTTTAGTGCTTTTAACGGCTGACGCAGATTTAGCCGTTGTTTTCTTTTCAACAACACGCTTCTCAACCTTCTCAACCTTCTTAGCTTTTGCGGTCTTAGTTTTTTCTACCTTAGCCTTCTCTGTAGCCACTTTCTTCGTAGTGGTTTTTGATCCAGCAGGCGCTTTTGGTTTAGGGCTCGCTTTTGGCTTTGCCTGCGCTGTCGTTTTGGCCTTTTCAGTACGCTTCACTGCTTTTTCTGATTTATCTGCTTTTTTTTCGGTGGGCTTAGCAACCGCTGCTTTGGTCGGCTGTTTTGCAGTACTTTTGCTCTTTGCTGCTGTTTTTTCAGACGTTTTCTTGGTGGTGGTTTTATTGGCTACTGTTTTTTTAGCAGGTGTTTTTTTAGCAGGTGTTTTTTTGACAGATGCTTTTGCACGAGTTTTAGCTTTACCAGTAGTCGATTCAGCCGCTGTTTTTTCATTCGCTTTAGAGGGGGTTCTTTTTGTTTGCGCCATAGTCTTTTTCGCCGTTTTACCTTTTGTGTTATCCGAAACATTTACAGACTGATCAACATCTTCGATTGCAACTCTTCCTGAATATGCCATAATCCATCCTATTCTTAAAACTGATGTCGGTTAGCGTTTAGGTTATCCCTTTTTTGAAAAATAATGTAGTACGACTTAACTACAATCTGCCCCCCTTTAGTTACACTGCGTTAATGGCTTGTTAACACCCTCATTCACCTCGCCGCACGATCCGGCAAATAGAGCAAAGGATCCACAGGGTTCCCTCGTTCTCTAATCTCAAAGTGAAGCTGATTAGAAACAGTGCCTGTAGAACCTATTTCGGCAATTTGCTCCCCTGCTTTAACAAAATCTCCCTCCGTCACAAGCACATCTCTATTGTGGCCATAAGCACTCAACAGTTGATCATTATGTTTAACGATAATGAGCTTACCGTAGCCACGCAAGCCTTGCCCACTATAGACCACTTTGCCATTTGCTGCCGCATAAACAGGTTGACCCGCATGCCCTGCAATATTCAATCCTTTATTCACACCCGCCTTTTGATGGACACCTGAGCTCTGAAACTGACTGATCACCTTTCCGTTTGCCGGCCAAACCCAATACAGATTTACCTTGTTTAGCTCGTTTTTACCACTTCTTTCTTGGATTGTTTTTTTATCGACACCGCGCTTCTTATAACCATTTTCTAACAGGCTGTTTTCTTTATCTAATTTATGACCAATTAACACACCACCTGATGCGACTTTACGATCATTAACATTGGATAACAGAGACAAACGCTGCCCTGGATGAATAATAAAAGGAGGCTCCAAGTTATTCCGCTCTGCAAGCATGCGATAATCAGTATCTGAACGCCACGCTATGGAAAAAAGGGTATCGCCTTGCACTACGGTATAAACTATTTCATCTGACTGCTTTTTGACACTATGAGGCGAAGGGGCTAATTCGCCACCAGTTCGTGACGCATTTTTGACATCAATCGCAGCCGGGCGCGTCACAACATGAACAGTGCTCACTTCACGGGTATTCAGTTGCTCCAACGTGTTCGCATGAACGATCTCACTCTGCACCCCCGATGAAGGGCGCTTATGGTGCATGCTCTTTTGCGCAGTCGAAGCACCTCCATACCCACCACCATTAGGCCTATCCGGGAATGTTTGCTCCCCAACAGCAGGCTCAACCGGCTTTTGCTTCAACAGCGTACCTTTTGCCCTGTTCAGTTCAGCATACCGATCAACAACCGGCACATCCACATTTGAGACGACACAGGCTGAAAGGAAAAACATAGGAAGAGATAACAGGGCAACGCGATTAAAACAGCAACGTCTCTTATTCAACATCTTTACCACCCTAGCGCTCAAAACGCTCCAGCTCTCAATAAACTCTCAATAAACTCTCAATCCACCCTGTTACTGACGACGATTCACCTTATCCAGCCCTAACACCAGCAGCATCCCCATGAGCACCATAACACCTGCTGCCATTAAAAAAGGCTCTTGACCCACACGCTCCACATAGTCGAAAGGTGCAACATTCACCTGAAGCAGCGGTACCTCTTCACCATGGCTGTTGATGCGTGTGGTCATCGTCTCTTTCCAAGGCCACACTTTATTCAGCGACCCCAACATGATGCCCACCAACAACGCGATCACCTCATGTCGATAGCGCAAAAAGAGCCAACTCAGAATGCGTGCAAAACTTAGAATGCCCACCAAGCACCCCACAGCAAACAGCCCGATAACCTGGAGATCAAACGTCTTAATCGCAGTCAGTACGGGTGCATAAAGCCCCATCAACAGCAGCATAAAGCTGCCTGAGATACCCGGTAAAATCATGGCACAAATGGCCACAGCACCTGCAAAAAAGAGAACAAGATGGGTCGGCTCAACCGTGACCGGTACAGCCACCGTTAACAGAAAAGCAAAAATAACACCAATAATGAGATACAGCCCCAACCCAAAAGGTCGAACCCCACGCTCTCTTGTAGGTCCACCTTCACGCGCCTCGCCAAACAGTTCACTGATCAAAAGCCAGGCTGATGCCAAAATAAGCCCAAAGAAAAAGGACCAGAGCGGTATCGGATGAGTCGCTAACACCCAGGATAGGAGGCTTGCAAATGAGACAATACTGGTTCCGATCCCCAGCAGCAACACTAACAAGAAGGTCCCGTCAACTGTACGCCAAGCAGCAGGGAGACCTTCTGTACGAAGAACAGAGATAACAGACCATGAGACGGACGCAATAGCCGCCAATAGGCGCTGATAGATACCGGTGATAAAGGCGATGGTCCCTCCCGATACACCGGGCACAATATCGGCCGCGCCCATAGCCATACCTTTCAAAAACAGAGCAAACCATGCAAGCCCATTTTTACTCTGTTCACGCTCAATGCGCCGTGTGCTCTTCTCTTCTGTATTGTTTTTCACGCGTACTCCTTTCTGTTCAACGCTTAGCGGGTAAAATCCAGTGTCATCGACTCCGTCCATTGACGCAACCCGTCCATCGCTTGATAGTGACTCATATCGATCTGTACAGGCGTCACTGAGACAAAGCCGTTCGCGATTGCATGAAAGTCGGTACCCGGCCCCGCCTCCTCAACCTCCCCTGCAACCCCTATCCAATAGCCGGTCTTTCTACGTGGATCTTTAAACGAGACCACATCCTGAGAGCGCTTCCGATGCCCAAGACGCGTCACCCTAATCCCTTTGATCTCATTAAGTGGAAGACGCGGTACATTGACATTTAAAACAGAACGGCATGGCAGAGGTATCTCCTCCCAATGCTGAATCAACTGTGCGGCAATGGTGGCTGCAGGATGGAAATCAGCGTCCTCTTTGCCGTTAACCAAAGAGATCGCCATGGCCGGTTTACCGAGAAAGCGGCCTTCCATCGCCGCAGCCACCGTACCGGAATAGAGCACATCATCCCCTAAATTCGCGCCCGCATTGATACCGGAGATCACCATATCCGGCTCATCCTCTAGATACCCGTTGATCGCCAAGTGAACACAGTCCGCAGGTGTACCGTTTACCGAAATATACCCATTAGCCATATGGGTTGGGTGAAGCGGCCGCTCAAGCGTCAGCGCACTGCTAAAACCACTGCAGTTACCCTGAGGCGCAATCACGGTCGTACGACCTAAGGTGGCGATCGCTTCTTCCAAGGCGCTGATGCCGTTTGCCATCACGCCGTCATCGTTACTGACCAGGTAGTGCAGCGCTTTTGCATCCTGGGAGCGTCGTTGGGCCATGCTGCTTTTCCTTCTGATGTGTTTACGGGTGTTTTCCTGTTTTCACAAAACCTAACAAATCAACTTAATCGACTTAATAGATTTAATCTATTAAAGCGACTTAAGGGCTTGCAAACGCCTGCCGATCCGGTTCATGCAGCATAACCAGCTGCGCCAACAGGACCGTTGCATAACTGCCTTTAGGCAGGCTAAAACGGGCCTTCACGCTTGTCTCATCCAGCCATTGGTGCTGCCAGCGTCGCACATCCGCCCATGCCGTGCGCCACCCAACTTGAGTGCGTTGACGCTCAATCATCGCCATCAATTCAGGAAAGTGCTGCAGGGTTTCGGCAAACTCCGTCTCTAACCACTCATGCTCACGTGACTCACCAAACAGAGGGATCAAGGCATTAAGGTCATCGCTCTCTTTGGACGACCTCTTTTCAACAAATAGATCATCCGAGTGGCGTAAACGCTCATTGAGCATTAGATTAAACAGAAAGCTACGCACCACCGATAGATCAAACCCTTTTCGGCCACGTCTACGCCGCTTCAATTTTTTCGAAAAGTGCTCTGTAAGCAGGCGATCCATATCGCTTGCGGATAACGCGTGCGTGTGCGTAGCGAGGTGGGTTGATTCATCCAAAATACGACGAATCGCATGCAGACGCTGATCACCAAAGTAATTTGCAAAACCATGATGTACGATCTGCTCAACCCTTGAGGCGAACGCTGCTTCGATCTTATCTCTGCCTGGATCAAGATCCCGCAACACAATGGTAAAATGATTTTCAGCAATTTGGCCCTTTCTCAACTTCTTGCTATGCCGTGTGGCTTCACAGAGACGAACAGACTCTTTGCCATCTGATAGCGCTTGAAGACGCAGATGAATATTGTCAATGTGCGAAGACCAGTCGTACGAGCGAGGGCTATGAATGCTAAACCATTGGGCGGTAACGCCATGTCGGTCTTTGCGTCCCGCGTACCCAATATCAACCTCTGAGACCGCCAACTCATCCATTAACTGCTTCACTAAAAACGCGGTATTCACGCCCTGCTTCTCCAGATAGAGATAGTGATGATCACCCTCCCCCTCTGGCTCAAAGTCAAGCGATTCACGCACTTGAAAATCGGAACACTCAGATTTTAAGCACGCTCTTGCCAGTGGTTTTCCAAAAGGGAGGTGCATATCATTCATAGACAACGGAGTTTCTAACAAGAGCATATTACCTTATAAAGCCATCAAGATTTGCCAAGTGATTTGCCAAGCAAAGCAACCGCATGGACGGCAATGCCTTCACCTTGACCAATAAAACCGAGACGCTCCGTTGTGGTCGCTTTGATATTGACACGGTCGATCTCCATCGCAAGATCGGATGCAATGTTTTCACGCATAGCGGTCAAATGCGGTGCCATTTTGGGCGCCTGTGCGATTATAGTGCAGTCCAAATTAACAACAGAGTAATCTAACGTCTGCAGCTGTCGCCAAACCTCTTTTAACAACAGCCGGCTGGAACAGTTCCGAAACCGCTCGTCGGTATCGGGAAAATGTTTACCAATGTCGCCCAGCGCTGCAGCACCGAGCAACGCATCGGCCAGCGCATGAAGCAGTACATCTCCATCTGAGTGGGCTTCCAATCCCTTGGTAAAAGGAATGGTGACCCCCCCCAAAATAAAGGCGTCACCCTCTGTAAACCGATGAACATCGTAGCCGTGGCCGATCCTCATCCTATCGATGATATTCACACACTTGATCTCCATACATTACGTATTGCTTGAGGGTTGATGAGATAGAATCTGCGCCGCTCTGCGCAGATCTTCAGGAAGGGTCACTTTAATATTATCGGCACTGCCTTGTACAACACGTGCTGACCAGCCCATATACTCTATGGCGGACGCCTCATCCGTCACATGAACGCCTTCGCCTATAATGTGACTCAGGGCTTTTTTGAGCGCACCCAATCGAAACATCTGCGGCGTTAAGGCAGCCCAAAGTTTATCTCTGGGTATGGTTCGATCAATCACGCCCTGTTCATTGACCTGCTTCAACGTATCTTTAATGGGGGTTGCCAAAATACCGCCGACGGGATCCGATGAGACGGTATCCATTAAGCGGTCAATATCCGATATAGGTACACAGGGCCGAGCAATATCGTGCACTAACACCCAATCGTTAGATGCCGGTGCCTCTTCTACCTGCTCGATCTGGCCGATCTGCTCTAAAGCCTTTAGCCCGCCCATCACCGACAAATGTCGCTCGGCACCGCCTTGGGCCACGACAATTCTGGGATCAGACATCACCGGTTCATTTTGCCAGAGCGTGTCATTTTTGGCCAAGGCGACCACAATCTTTTCAAAGCGATCCACACAGAGCAGCCGATTAAGCGTGATGGAGAAAATCGTTTCGCCATCAAGGCTCAAGTATGATTTGGGTTTCGATGCGCCCATACGGGCACCGATGCCGGCAGCCGGCACTATGCAGTAGAATTTTTCCATGCCATCCGCTTTAGGGACGTGGGAAAAATACTTTATCCAGGTCCCTTAACTGTTGATCTATTTATTTATCCAAGAGATAGAAAAATGTCTCTCCTTCACGAATAAGACCCAGGTCCAAACGTGCGCGCTCCTCAATGGCCTCACTGCCCTCTTTGAGCGCCTGCACCTCTTCAGATAGCATTCGGTTTCGTAACTGTCGCTCCGCAACGACCGTTTTTTGCTGGGCAATCTCTTGCTCAAGCTGCCAAACCTTGCGAATGCCCTCCTCATCACTCCAAAAAGTAGCCTGGAGGGTCGCAATAACAATAAGTTCAGCAGCAATGATCAAGCGAAACCAGTTCTTCATCCAACCTCCCTGTTCGGTTTTTCTTTTAGAAAAACCCTCATGCTGTCATATCTGAGCAGATTATGAGAGCTGCTTGAACTCTGCACGCCCTCGGTAAGGGGCTGTTTCACGCAGAGCACCTTCAATTCTCAACAGCTGATTATATTTTGCTACGCGATCAGACCGACAGAGTGAACCGGTTTTAATTTGGCCTGCTGTGGTTGCAACGGCCAAATCTGCGATCGTAGCGTCTTCCGTCTCACCCGAGCGATGCGAGATCACCGCGGTATAGCCCGACTGCTTCGCTAAAGCAATGGCCTCAAGGGTTTCTGTCAAAGTACCAATCTGGTTATATTTGATCAAAATGGAGTTAGCTATCGACTGGTCAATCCCTTTTTGTAATATCGCGGTATTGGTAACAAACAGATCATCACCGACCAGCTGCACTCGATCCCCCAAGCGCTCCGTCAGTAACGCCCAACCTGCCCAATCGCTCTCATCCAGGCCATCCTCTATAGAAATAATAGGATATTTATCACAAAGCTGCGCGAGATAGTCGACGAATCCAGCCGCATCGAGCTTTTTCCCTTCGCCTTCTAGGCAGTAATGCCCCTCTTTATAGAACTCAGATGCAGCGCAGTCCAGTGCCAGCGACACCTGCATGTTGAAGTTCACAGAATCCCGGGG
>JAYPBG010000024.1:0-2189 GCA_038124075.1 Gammaproteobacteria bacterium | reverse complement strand
GCTTTATACCCTGCCAACTCAATCGCCTCCATAATCACCTGGAGCGCCTCTTCATTGGAAGCCAAATTAGGCGCAAAACCGCCCTCATCGCCCACAGCGGTATTCAAACCACGCTTTTTCAAAACACCTTTCAGTGCATGGAAAATCTCTGCACCGCAGCGAAGCGCTTCTGAAAACGAGGTAAAACCAACAGGTTGCACCATAAACTCCTGAATATCGACATTATTATCAGCATGCGCACCGCCATTAAGAATATTCATCATGGGTACAGGCATGCTATAAGGCCCTGTCTTATCGCCATCGATCATCATTGAAATATGTTCATAGAGAGGCATACCGCGCTCTGCAGCCGCCGCCCGTGCCGCGGCCAGTGATACGGCTAAAATAGCGTTGGCGCCGAAGGTTGACTTATTCTCAGTACCGTCCCCATCAATCATGATACGGTCCAGTGTACGCTGATCCGCTGCATCTTTACCGAGCAACAATTCACGAATCTCTCGGTTCACTCGTGCCACTGCGGTCAAAACCCCTTTACCACAATAGCGTTTTGGATCTTGATCTCGCAGCTCAATCGCTTCTCTCGAACCCGTTGAAGCGCCTGAAGGTGCACATGCAGTGCCTACCCGTCCAGATTGCAACACAACATCCGCTTCAACGGTTGGGTTACCTCGTGAATCGATAATCTCACGCGCTTTAATATCAACGATTTCAGTTGGCATAGTCATCAGTACTTAACTCCTATTTTTAATACAGATAATATTTAATACAGATAATATTCAGTGGGTATTCAGTATTGGAAAACCTTTAACCAGCTCGTCTAATGCGCGCAGCTGCTCTAAGAAGGGACGCAATTGGCTGAGTCGTAATGCACAAGGGCCGTCACACTTAGCTTGATCCGGGTCTGGATGGGTCTCTAAAAAGAGAGCCGCTATGCCTTGTGAAACACCGGCTCTTGCCAACTCAACCACTTGTGCACGTCGGCCATCGGCAGAATCACTCCGCCCCCCAGGCCTCTGCAATGCGTGAGTCACATCAAAAACAACCGGCTTACCCAGCGCCTTCATCACACCAAAACCTAACATATCAACAATCAGGTTATTGTAACCAAAGGCACTGCCTCGCTCACACAGCATCACACGCTCATTACCCGCTTCAGCACATTTTGTAATGATGTGTCGCATCTCTTGCGGCGCTAGAAATTGCGCTTTTTTTACATTAATAACCTTACCCGTTTTCGCTAGGGCCACGACAAGATCGGTTTGACGGCATAAAAAAGCCGGCAGTTGAAGAATATCGGCCACTTCAGCAACGGCCTGAGCCTGATAGGGTTCATGGACATCGGTGCAGATAGGGACATCATACTGCGTTTTTACCCTCTCCAGCACTTTGAGTCCGGCTTCCAAACCAGGGCCTCGAAAAGAGTGCATAGATGAGCGATTCGCCTTATCAAAAGAGGCTTTAAAGACATAGGGCATCTTGAGCTCACCACAGACATGGGCAAAAGCCTCTGCGACCTCCAGCGCCAATGTTTCCGATTCAATCACATTAATACCGCCGATGATCACCATGGGGGCAGCGTTTGAGAATGCGATCTCTTTTTCAGAAGGTCCCGTAATCGTTACCGTTTCGTTCAAGGCACTGGCTCCTATTTATTGGCGTTTATTCCAACACTTATTTCAACTTCAATTTTTCAGCGCTGCTCTTTCAGTTCACGCGCCGTCTTCACGTAATCCCTAAACAGCGGATGACCGTCACGTGGTGTTGAAGTAAATTCAGGATGAAATTGGCAGGCGATAAACCAAGGGTGCTCCTTAATTTCAACCATCTCAACCAACTCACCGTCTATTGAGCGCCCAACAATATTCAAGCCGCCTCCTTCAAGTGCCTCCACATAGCGGTTATTGACTTCATATCGATGACGATGGCGCTCAACAATGATCTCTCGACCATAAAGCGCATGCGCCTTACTGCCATCAACCAACCGGCACTGCTGTCCACCCAACCTCATGGTGCCGCCTAAATCGGCCTTATCATCACGCACTTCAACATGGCCTTCGGCATCAACCCACTCGGTAATCAGGCCAATCACCGGATCTGTTGCTGACTGATCAAACTCAGTACTGTGCGCTTCAGACAACCCAACCTTATGCCGTGCATACTCTACAACCGCCAACTGCATGCCTAAACAG
>JAYPBG010000023.1:8092-19406 GCA_038124075.1 Gammaproteobacteria bacterium | reverse complement strand
ATGTACTGTACACCAACCCGCATGGGAGCCAGCCCCAGAGGGCGCCCACTGCGAGCGCTTTATACCAGCGATCAGCTGGAAGCATCGGTGATAGTCTTGTGCTGATGCGCCGCCATCCAGAGGCACCCAGTCGCTCCAAATGCACGAGCAGTGGCCACCATTGAGTTAAGTAGAGGCCTATAAAAATCATCATAATCCCCGTTAACGCTCGGGCAAAGGGCAGCGCCCAGGTGCCGGCCGTCTGTAAAAGGGTCTGGCCCAGTGCCCCGACGAGGCAGCCTGCGAGGCAGTAGCTGGCTATGCGTCCAATAGCGTATAAGGTCTGGTTGGTCATAACATGGACCCTAGGCTGAGGGCTTAAAGAGCCGCATGAAGGTCCTCTGCTGCTTTGTAAATTAAGAGCCGATGCGATGCCGCCGCACATGGCGATGCAGTGAGTTGAGCCAAGGAAGCCAATCATCACAGAGGTGGTTACCAGCGCCATGAGTTCACTGTTCATGATTTGTTCCATAGCGGCTTTTACCCTGGTTGCTTTCCTTTTGCGCCCTCGTTGCTTTGTCTTCCTCTTCTTGATGGCTCTTATGTGTGGGGCGGTCATCAAAAAGAATTCTGTGCGCAGGGCTGTCTAGATCATCATATTGACCATTTTTGATGGCCCATCGAAACGCAGCTATTGCTAAAATCAGCAGCAGTAGACCAATAGGTATGAGAAGAGTGATGATTTCCATTGCGTATAAACCTTTTAACTTTTTTAAACAGCTGCTTTTGCCTTTATCCGTGAGGCATTGATGACGACCAGCAGGGAGCTTAAGGACATGCCTGCGGCTGCAATATAGGGAGGGACCCAGCCCATCGCTGCTAATGGAAGTATAGAAATATTGTAGAGTATGGCCCAACTGATGTTCTGCTGGATGCGCCGTTCCACTTGTTGGCTGATGTGCCGTAGTGTATGCACACCGCTCAGGTGATCTCTGATCAGAACAGCGTCCGCACAGCTTTTCGCTAAATCGGTGCCGGAGCCCATGGCAATGCTGGCATGGGCGCAACTTAAAATAGGGGAGTCATTAATGCCATCACCGACAACAATAACAGCCTCACCTGAGGAGGTCAGGCCTTTGACGTAGGTTTGTTTCTGTTCGGGGCTGCAGCCAGAGGCGACCTTTTCGAGCGCGGGCAGCGCTTGTGCAACGGCGGCTGCACCACGCGGCTGATCACCTGTCAAAAGGTGGAGCGTCATGGCGTCATGGCGTAGCTTTTCTGTTAAGGCTTCAGCGTCATGCCGAAGGCTGTCGCTGAGTGTAATCGTAGCGATGAGTTGGTCATTCTCGCTAAGGTAGAGCGTCAGTTCACTTTGATCGCCATCTTGGTCGCCATAGGTTTTTTTGGATGCATCGAATGTATCGGTTTGCGCTGTACTTGAGGCGCTTATGGCAAACGTACGTTTACCAAGACGGTACCGTTTTTTATTCAAGGTCGCTTCAATACCTTGGCTGGGAACGTATGTCGGAAGTTGAGAGGCTTTGTCGGTTATGGGGTCCACTGTGACACGCTCTATGCCTTTAAAGGCTGTGGCGATAGGGTGTTCGGAGTATTGCTCTAAGTAAGCGCATAATTTTAAAACCTGCAACTCATCGTAGTGCTGACCCGCTTGAAGAACATCAACCTGTTGAACCGTAAAATGCCCGGCCGTTAAGGTACCGGTTTTATCAAAGACAATGTGCTTTGCTTTCGCGAAAAAAGGAAGTGCATTTAATTGCGTGATGACAATACCGTGCTCAGCCAGCTTGTTGATGGCAACGGTGAGCACGGTCGGTGTTGCTAAAGAGAGCGCGCAAGGGCAGGTGGCGACCAGTACAGCCAGAGCAACCCAGAAGGCTCGGCTTGGGTCAACGGATTGCCATATAAGGTATGTGATCAGCGTCAGTGTTAAAACGGCTGCCACAAAGTAGTGAGCGATGCGGTCTGCAAGTTGGGCAAGCTTCGGTTTTTGTTGTTGTGCTTGATGCAGCAATTGGATGATGCTACCCAGGGTGGTGTTATCACCTGTGGCCGAGACTTCAACCGTTAACACGGAGTCGCTGTTTTGGCTGCCTGCAAGCACTTGGCTGCGGTGTTCTGCACTGACCGGTCGTGTTGCAAACTCTCCGGTCAGCATCGCTTCGCTGACCGCACTTTTGCCCTCTATGACCATGCCGTCGACCGGAATGTGCTCTCCGGGCTTTATCAGCAATCGGTCACCCATCTGGATCTTATTGACGGGAACAGCGTGAGGCGTGTCGATGTCGTTTTCACGTATGAGAAGGGTTGCGTAATCAGGGTTGATCCGCATTAAATTTCGCACGGTTCTGTTGGTGTTGTGTCGTGCGCGCATCTCCAGAAATCGACCCAGCAGCAAAAAGAAGACAAACATTGAGACTGAATCAAAATAGACCTCTTCACCATGAGTGAATGTGGCCCAGAGGCTGGCAAAGTAGGCGCCCAGAATGGCGATCGAGATGGGAACGTCCATGTTCAAATGTTTGGCAGAGAGACCGCGCCACGCATTGCTGAAAAAAGGTTGTGCTGAAAATAGAACCACGGGTGTTGTCACCAGCGCGCTTACCCAGCGCAAAAAATAGAGGTATTGTGGGTCCATGCCATGAAACTGGCCGGAATAGAGCCCGACGGCGTACATCATCACTTGCATAAGACCCAAAGCCGCGACGCTCAGTCGAAGTATGTGACGCTGAAACGCTTTTTTCTGCAACTGGTCAGCTGTATCGGCGTGATAGGGGTGGATGTCATAACCGATCTCTATCAGGGGGCGTAGGATGTCGCTCAGTTGAGCATCGCTTTTCCACTGCAGGTCAAGCCGGTGGTCAGAGAGGTTTACGTTAACGGCGATGACGTTGGGCAGCTGCTTCAGCCGGGACTCAATGAGCCAAACGCAGGCGGCACACGATATGCCTTCAATGATAAAGGTGGCCTTTGCTGTGCTTTGCGCCTTATCCGTTGAATATTTGACGAACTGCTTCTGATAGAGGGGCTCATCAAATTGACGAAGCTGTTGCTGGGCGGCCGAGTCGAGCTTGGGTCGTTCGTTGGGCATGTCTCGGAATTGGTAGAAGTGACTTAAACCGCACGATTGGATGGTTTGCGTCACCATTTGGCAGCCGTAACAGCAGAAGCGCTGCTCTTCTCCGTCAATGGTCAGCGTGATGTTTGGGGCTTCTGGGTTGGCTTGATGGCAGTGATAACATTTACCGGAAGATTCACCAGAAGAGGTCATATGCGTCAAGCCTTGGTTACTGTTGTGGTGTCAGTAAGATGGATCTTGAAGCGTCTTTGCTCTCCTTAAGGTCTAGGGAGGCGTTGAGGAGCGCAGCCTTCAAGAGCCAAGCCTTCTCGGACTTTAAGTTGGTTGAGGATGCTCGATCCACGGAAGATCTATTTGGGTATAGATAGAACGTGTATTTACCATCAAGAGTAGACTCTAGATTGGAATGATAAATGGAGTAGGTTGATGAGGGCGAAACATGGTGGGGCTCTGTTTTAAACATGGCCTGTTGAGTGTCGTCAACAGGCGTTAATCGTATCAATTGGTCTCGGCTTTTGATTGTGGCATGAGTGATGAGCAGTCGCAGTGGGGGATGAACAGGGTGGTTGAGCTTAACGGTGATTTCACCCGTAAGATGGTCAAGCTGAAGTGTTGCCTCAAGCTGCTTTTCTGCTGCGACCTCTAGGAGTCGCTCTTCACCTTGAATGCCCAATCCCTCTTTTTGCCAGAAGTGGTGTGGGGCACTGTCAGAGCCTTTGCTGGCTAAGCGCAACATGTTGACTGACGCAATGATTGAAATAAGAGGGATAAGTAAAATGAGCAAAACCCAGGGGTTTCTATACCATAGATCGCGCTTTTGGGGCGCCTGTTTAATAGACGTGCTGTTGGGGTTGGCGCTGTTATTATTCACGGGCGTATAAAACGGGTCTCCTCGATGGTCGAGCCCCCTCCTTTTTCGTGGTTACTTAGAGCGTTGACTTGAATTTCAAATGTTGTATTAGTGCGCGCCAGTTCTGCAGGATCGATCTCAACTTGGATAGGGTAGGAGAGTATCTCACCTGCTGCCAACGTCACTCGGCTTTCGGTTTTCAGCTTGAAAGGTAGGTCGCTGATGATGGAGAGCTGATAGCGCTCTGCTTCTTGGCTTTTGTTCATAATCTTAAGAGTATAGACGTTCTGAATCAGCCCTTCATGGGTTTCACGGTAGAGGACATTGCGGTCACGAAGAATGTCTAGTTCAATGGGGGTTCGGGTAAAAAGCGTGGATAACAGTGCAATGCCCATGATCAGCAGCATGCAGCCATATGCGATGAGCCGAGGCCGCAGGATGCGTGAAGGCTTTCCGTTTAGGCTGTTTTCTGTCGTATAGCTCACAAGGCCGCGGGCATATCCCATCTCATCCATAACCGTGTCACAGGCATCAATGCATGCAGCACACCCAATGCACTCAACCTGTAGGCCGTCACGAATGTCGATACCGGTTGGGCAGACCTGGACGCACATGTGGCAATCAATGCAGTCACCAAGGCCAACAGAGCTGGGCTCGACCTTGCGGCGCCTTGAGCCTCTGGGGTCGCCTCTTTTTTGGTCATATGAGATAACCAGCGTGTCTTTGTCAAACATAACGCCTTGAAAACGGGCGTAAGGGCACATGTAAGTACAGACCTGTTCACGCATCCAGCCGGCATTTAGGTAGGTGGCACCGGTAAAAAAAAGTATCCAGAAGGTTTCCCAGACAGAGATATTCCATTGAAAGCTCTCAAAAATAAGACGATCGATGGAGGAGAAATAGCCCACAAAGGTATACGCCGTCAGCAGCGCGATGGCGAACCAGAGCAGGTGTTTTAATGCTTTTTTGCGAAACTTCTGCAGTGACCAGGGCGTTTTGTCGAGCTTTATGCGTTGTTGGCGATTGCCCTCGGTCAGCTCTTCACACCAGGTGAAGATTTTTGTCCAGACTGTCTGTGGACAGGTGTAGCCGCACCAGACCCTGCCTGCAAAGTTGGTGATAAAGAAGAGGGCGAAAGCGGCAATAATAAGACCGGCTGCCAGTAGAACAAAGTCTTGAGGCCAGAAGGTTAATCCAAATATCTGAAATTGACGGCGGTGAAGGTCAAATAGAACGGCTTGCTGGCCGTTCCAGCGTATCCAAGGCAGTATAAAATAGAGGCCGAGCGTTACAGCAATGGTGTAGGTTCGGATGCGCTCAAACAGGCCAGAGGTCTGTCGGGTGTAGATTTTCTGCCGTTTGGCGTAGAGATCAATGGCTTCAGCAGCTTGTCCGTCAGGTGTGATCTCTACGACCGGTATGGATTTACTCATTAAGGCGTTGGTCCCTATTTGTCCGTTTGACCTTTCTCTTTATCCGTTTTATCTGTATCTGTTGTCGCGGTTGATGGGTTGGAGAGGCTGTAAACATAGGCAGCAATGACATGGACTTTCTCTTCACCAAGCAGTGCTTCATGGCTTGGCATATTACCGAGCCTACCTTGTGTAATGGTCTCTTTAATTGAGCCTAACGATCCACCATACAGCCAGGTCTTGTCAGATAGGTTTGGCGCGCCCATAGCCGTATTACCGCTGGCATCCATTCCGTGGCAGCCCACACAGGTTGTTTTAAACAGGGGCTCACCTGTGGAGACAAGCTCTGGATCGACATCAGTGCGACCGCTTAAAGAGGCGACATAGTGTGTCAATCGCTCGATCTGATTTTCGTTGAAGACCTTGGCAAAGGCAGGCATGTTACCTGATCGGCCGCTTAGGATGGAGTGTTTGATCGCGTCGGGTGTTCCACCATAGAGCCAGTCGGCGTCTGTTAGGTTGGGGAAGCCTTTGGCGCCTTGGGCATCAGCGCCATGGCATAAGGCACAGTTGTTTGCAAATAAACGTTGCCCTACTTTAAGAGGCTCGGGGTATTGTTGCAGCTCTTCGATCGAGACTTTTGCGTACTCAGCATAGATGTCTGCGTAGCGATTTTCAGCCATGGTCACTTCATCTTTCCACTGCTGGCTTGAACTCCACTCGAAAATACCAGGGTAGTTGCCTAGGCCTGGGTATGCAATTAGGTAGCCGAAACCAAAGAAAATCATAATGTAGAAGAGGTTTAGCCACCACTTTGGAAGGGGCATGTTGTACTCTTCAATACCGTCATAACTGTGACCGCAGGTTTCATTGTCGGCGACATCGTCTGGGCTCTGCTTTCGGGTCCAGACCAGAAGCCACAAGACGCCAAGAATGTTAATGGCTGTTAATGCAATAATCCAATTGTTCCAGAATGTGCTCATAGGATGTGGCCACCTTTTTTCTCTATCTCTTGCGTTTTAGCTACCTGTTCTGTAGGTGTATGGGTATTAAATGTGTTGATGTGATTCACTTCGTCATCGAATGGGAGGTTGGCGGCATCAGAGAACTGTGCTTTTCGCTTACCCTGATAAGCCCATAACCCAATAGAGATAAAGCATAAGAAGAGCAGCACCATAATGGCGCTGCGAATATGGTTGATATCAATTGAAAAGTCCATCGAACGTCTCTCCTAACAGCTTAATGGTTGCTGATCAGTGGTGTCTGTTGTTTTATTCTGCCTGAACGTTGTGGCGTGAGCGCAGTGTGCCCAGCTGCTGTAAATAAGCAACCAGGGCATCCAGTTCACTTTTTCCTGTGACCGTTTGTGCAGCGGTTGAAATGTCTTCATCACTGTAAGGTACGCCAACTTTTCGAAGTTGTGCCATTTTTGTCGCTGTATCTTCTCCAGAGAGAATACGGGTCTCTAGCCATGGGTAGCTGGGCATGATCGACTCAGGCACAACATCGCGAGGATTGATGAGATGGATGCGGTGCCACTCATCACTGTAGCGCTTACCAACGCGAGCCAAATCGGGTCCGGTGCGCTTCGAACCCCACAAGAACGGGTGCTCATAGACATGTTCACCCGCAACAGAGTAGGGGCCATAGCGCTCAGTCTCTGCTCTGAGTGGACGTACCATCTGAGTGTGGCAGACGTGACAGCCCTCACGAATATAAACATCTCGCCCTTCCAGCTCTAGGGCGGGAAGAGGCTTTAAGCCTTTGATGGGCTTTGTTGTCTGTTCAATACCAAATAAAGGGGCAATTTCAACAAGGCCGCCAAAACTGATGACGCAGAGTGTTAGGACCACCATTAGTCCGACATTTTTTTCAATGACTTCATGACGCATGGGGTTGTGCCTCCTCAAGAGTGTGCCCAGTGGTTGCTGTGCTGCTGTCTGATTCGCGGGCAGCTTGTTGGATGGTTTTGAAAACGTTGTAGGCCATGACGAACATGCCTGAGACAAAGATGAGGCCACCCAGCAATCGAATGACATGGTATGGGTGTATAGCTGTCAGCGACTCGACAAACGTGTAAGTCAGGGTACCGTCAGGGTTGAGTGCACGCCACATAAGCCCTTGTGTGATACCTGAAACCCACATGGCAGATATGTAAAAAACGATACCGATTGTGGCAAGCCAAAAGTGAACGTTGATGAGGCCGATGCTGTACATTTTTGGGCGGTTAAATAGAACAGGGATTAGGTGGTAAATAGCGCCAATAGAGATCAGAGCAACCCAGCCCAGTGCGCCAGAGTGCACGTGGCCTATGGTCCAGTCTGTATTGTGAGAAAGGGCATTCACAGTTTTAATGGCCATCATTGGACCTTCGAATGTAGACATGCCGTAAAAGGAGAGGGAGAGCACGAGAAAGCGTAAAATAGGGTCGGTACGCAGTTTGTGCCATGCTCCAGAAAGTGTTAATAGGCCATTAATCATGCCGCCCCAGGAGGGTATCCAAAGGATGAGAGAGAAGACCATGCCAAGCGTTTGTGTCCAATCTGGCAGTGCGCTGTAGTGAAGGTGGTGCGAACCAGCCCACATGTAGATAGAGATCAGTGCCCAGAAGTGAACAATGGATAGGCGGTAAGAGTAGACAGGACGGTTAGCTTGTTTGGGCACAAAGTAGTACATCATGCCAAGAAAGCCTGCGGTCAAGAAAAAGCCAACGGCATTGTGTCCGTACCACCACTGGACCATGGCGTCGATAGCACCTGCATAGATTGAGTAGGACTTAAGAGCGGAGACCGGTATGGCCATGCTGTTAACAATGTGGAGTATGGCGACGGTAATAATAAAAGCACCATAAAACCAGTTGGCTACATAGATGTGGCTGGTGGCGCGCTTGCAGATGGTGCCAAAAAAGATGTAAGCATAGGTGATCCAAACGATCGCAATCAGTATGTCGATGGGCCATTCAAGTTCTGCGTACTCTTTGGCAGAGGTATAGCCCAGAGGGAGGGTGATCAGAGCGAGCACGTTGACCAGCTGCCAGCCCCAGAAGGTAAATGCAGCAAGACGGTCAGAGATAAGGCGGGCTTGGCAGGTGCGCTGAACGACGAAATAGGAGGTTGCGAACAGTGCAGAGCCGCCAAAAGCAAATATCACTAGGTTGGTGTGAACAGGGCGTAATCGGCCAAAACTGAACCAGGGGAGGTCAAAGTTGAGTTGAGGGAAGGCCAGTTGCGCAGCAATGATGACCCCGATTAGCATGCCAATAATGCCCCATACCACGGTCATAACGGCAAATTGGCGTACAACACGATAGTTGTAGGTCACTGTGTTATTTGCTTGTATATTCATTAAAAATCAACCTATTCTATTGAAACCAATCTAGTTGGTTAACTTTATTTACGTTTATTAACTGGGGTCACACCAGGTTATTGAATGTGATTTGGCCGTTTGGAAGCGCTATGGGCCTTTATCTTTCAAATTGGCAGAGTAAGACATCCAGCATCAAGACGGTTTACGTTAACAGCCTGTATATAACCTTCGTGTGTCTAATAGCGTGTTTAAAAGCAGCGCACCGCATTGCAAAGCACATCTGTATGCCTCTAGATTAAGATGAGTCTCATCTTAACGAGTGTGGAAGGGGTCCATTCCAGTGGTGATTAAGAAAAGGGAGCATTGGTTTCTTGCTTTGGCCTTCAGTTTGGCCTTCAATGTTCCACATTTATAATGTAACTGCCATTCCAGTGGCATCTTCACGTTAAATCTTCACGTTAAAAAGAGGATCGGCCCAATCTAAAAATCTATCAATACAAGGCGCAGCAGGCTTTTCAGTTTTGACCGTCTGTACCGTTAAACGGGGTGGCCCGATTTTTGGGCTTGATAGAGTTAGGCAGCAGTATTTTAGAGCGTTTTTGATCTGATTAAAATACCTTCTACTGGAATGCTGAAAAAAAATGTGACTCGTAAGGCATGGGTGTTCACGGTTTAGCCATGTGAGCCACTCTGGACCTGTGGTGTTAAATTGGCCTCACAGGTTAAGTTGACGCCGTTGTCACTTTAGGGCGCTTATGGCAAATGGCTGATCAGGGTGTATGTTAGTTTTGAGCGTTCAGAGTGGTGAGAGGTTTGATTCTTGGCTAATATTAACTGTATGAGGGCCGATTTGGCATATCTTTAAATAGGTTAATTAAAATAATAAGTATTTGTACCTATATGTTTTTACCGAGTAAGAGTCTGTGCGCCATCTTTACCTAGGATGTAACGGTAGTGCTTAATGAAATCAGTGATATAGCGTTTGAGAATTTTAAACGGCTTCTTTATAAGGAAGTGGGCATTGTTCTGAGTGATGAAAAGCGCATCATGGTCGCCAACCGTTTGAGTAGACGGTTGCGAGCGCTCTCCATGTCTGAATATGATGAATATTATGATTATGTGAACTCGAAAGAGGGGCAGTGCCATGATGAGCTTCAGCATGTCATAGACCGCTTGACAACTCATAAAACACATTTTTTTCGTGAACAGCAGCACTTTAATTTCTTGAGAAGCGATGTTCTCAAACAGTATAAGAATAAGCCGCTGAGAATATGGTCAGCAGCTTGCTCATCAGGTGAAGAGGTCTACTCGCTCTGTATTTTACTTTCAGAGGCTTTGGGGGATCTTCAGGATTGGAGCATATATGGAAGTGATATTTCTCGCACCGAACTGGCGTTGTGTGAACGGGGTGAATACAGCGAGGATCAACTTGAACATGTTCAGGAAACTTATTTATTGAAGTATTTTTCTAAGAAAAATATCACCCAGGGAGAGGTGACTTACAAAGTTTCGGATAATTTTAGCAAGCATGTTCGGTTTGGCCCTTTTAATTTGATATCAGATATTGCCCGACAGGAGGCATTCGATATTGTTTTAATTCGTAACGTTTTGATCTATTTTGATGTGGAGCATCGCCGTAGCGTATTGAATAAAATGGTTAAAAGTCTGAAGCCTGGTGGATATCTCTTTACAGGGCGGTCGGAGACCGTGATTAGCTTGATTGAGAATGCAGAGGTTGTTCAGCCTTCGGTATTTAAAAAGAAACAAGAATCATATGAATGATTTAAGTAAAAGGTTCTGGGCATATGTCAGAAAATAGACCTATATGTATAGCGGGCAATAAGCCCATTAATGTTTTAATTGTTGATAATTCAGCGCTGGTCCGACAAACCATGAAAAAAATCCTTGAAAGCGATCCTGCTATTAAGGTGTGTGGTCAGGCGGCTGATGCCATTATTGCCATGCGAAAGATGGAGGTGTTGCTGCCGGATGTTATTCTCTTGGATATCGAAATGCCAAGGATGAATGGTTTAGACTTTCTTGAGAAAATTATGGAGGAGAATCCAATCCCCGTTGTGATCTGCTCTTCTGTTGCGCTAGAAAATGCTGATGATACAATTCGAGCCATTGAGTTGGGTGCTGTTGAGGTTATTGCGAAGTCGTCCCTGCGTGTCAAACAGTTCTTAGAGGATTCCTCTATTCTATTTATCGATGCGGTGAAGTCGGCTTCGCTTGTTAAGGGGAAGTTGAAAAAACGTGCGAAGAGCACACCGGAATCTACTGTAAAGCGTCCTCCAGCCATGAGCCCAAAGAGCGGTTCCTCTTCTACGATAGAAGGGTTTTGCGAGCAAACGGGTTCTTTGCAGGTGAAAAGAAAGCTTACGGCAGATGTTATTATAGAGAAGCCGTCGGGGGGCAGGGTTCAGGGTTTTTCTGATGCTATTATTGCCATTGGGGCCTCTACAGGTGGTCCAGAGTCGTTACAAAAGATATTGCCCCTTTTCGATAAAAATACACCGGGGATTGTGTTGGTGCAACATATGCCTGCACCTTATACGACTGCCTTTGCAAAGCGTTTGAATCAGCTCTGCACCATCGAAGTGCGTGAGGCCAAAGATGGAGATCAGGTGTGTTCTGGATTGGCTTTAATGGCGCCTGGGGATAAGCATA
>JAYPBG010000023.1:5146-8082 GCA_038124075.1 Gammaproteobacteria bacterium | reverse complement strand
AGCATATGTTGGTGCATGCAAAAAACAATCAGTTTTTTGTAGAGTTGGTTGATGGGCCGTTGGTGAGTCGACACCGCCCCTCGGTTGATGTGTTGTTCCGTTCTGTGGCGCGATCAGCGGGGAGTCAGGCGGTAGGGTGTATTATGACAGGTATGGGTGATGACGGGGCAACGGGTATGAAAGAGATGTTAGATGTAGGTGCCTCTACTTATGCTCAAGATGAGGCGAGCTCGATTGTATTTGGTATGCCCATGCAGGCATGGAAGCGTGGGGCTGTGCAAGCGCTGACCCCTTTAGAGGACATTCCAGAAGTCCTGTTGAGTGCTGCTGCTTCAAAACGCGCTGCTCAAATGAATGCTGTAGATTCGAGAGCGTCAGGCGTCTAGATATATCGCTTGTCCAGTTGCTATTTGGGGGCAGTAGGTTGGGAGCCGTGGGCGTTTAGGAGTGCCAGCTCTTCTGTTGGAAGTACATGTTCTATGTTAAGAATAACAATAAACTTACCCTCAAATTTAGTGATACCTGACATGAATCTGGTTTCGATGCTTTGGCCGAAATTGGGAGGGGGCTCAATTTGATCCTCTTGAAGGTCAATGACCTCCTTAACGCTATCGATAATTAAACCCATTTCCAGTTTGGATCCGTTGATGGTGAGCTCTACAATGACAATGCAGCTGCGTTTTGATATTGTCAATGGCTCCCCGTTAAAGCGAGTGCCAAGATCGATGATGGGTACTGGGCGCCCTCGAAGATCGAGAATACCTCTAAAAAAACTTGGTACAGCAGGGATGGTACAAAACTCTTTATATTCAATAATCTCCTTAATATATGAAATCTCAATTGCATAGATCTTGCCACCTAGCATAAAGGTAAGGCACTGCATAGGGGTGGGCTCTTCAGTGTGGCAGGAAGGGTTGCTTAGATGAGATTGCCGGATTGAATCAAAGTCAAACATGAACAGTACCGTAAACCGTGTTATCTATATGGGTGTTCTATTTTATATGTTCTATTTTATCTTTTTCTATTTTTATTCTATTTTATACCTCTGCTCTTTTAAGTATAGACGGAGTTTTTAGGGTAGTTATGAAATACATTTGGCCTTTCGTCTTTCTCTTTTAAGAGGCCCCGCTCTTCTTGGGTTCTTCATGGTCAAGTTTGAAAGCGCGAATCATTGTAGCAATTTGATTGACTTGAGTGCGAATATTGTTGGATGTGTTGGTAAGCTCTTCTGACGCGTGAGCGCTCTGCTGGGATGCTTGATCTACTTGGGCGATCGCTTTGTTTATCTGGTTGACCGACAGGGCTTGCTCATTTGAATTATGAGCGATTTCTTGTACAAGATCAGCTGTCTTGTTGGTGCCTGGAATAATCTCTTGTAAAACACTGCCTGCACGCGTCGCGATTGCAGTACTGTTTCTGGCGACCTCTGCGATTTCTTGTGCGGCCAAGCGGCTGCGCTCAGCAAGCTTACGCACTTCGGTAGCAACTACAGCAAAGCCCTTTCCATGCTCTCCTGCTCTTGCTGATTCAATAGCAGCATTCAGTGCCAGTAAGTTGGTTTGATGTGCAATATCATCAATGATTTCAATGCGTTCGGCAATATTCTTCATCGATGCAACGGTCTGCCTGACCGCTTCGCCTCCATGGACCGCATCCAGATTGGCTTTGGCTGCGATGGTGTCGGTTGCTTGAGCACTGTCCGCATTTTGATTGATGGAGGCGGTAATTTCTTCAAGGGAGGCGCTGGTCTGCTCAATGGATGCGGCTTGCTTTAATGCGCTGGCGCTGAGGGATTCAGAGGTTTGGCTAATGTGATCTGAAGAGGTTTGAAGTTTGTCGATTGAGAGGCGAACCTCTTTAATGATTATTAATGTTTTATCAAGAAACCCATTTAAAGCGATGGCTGTTTCTCCAAGTTCATTATTCCCGAGAGAGGGGAGTCGTTTCGTTAGATCTCCATCGCCTGAGCGCAACTCATTGGTTGCCCGCATTAACAGTGTTAATGCGGACCCAATCGTATTGATCAATGCTATCTGCAGTGCGGGAATCAGTGTTGCCAATATGCCAATCGTGATAAAAAAATAAGTGTTTGCAGTTCTGTTGACGTTATCCTGTCGCTCCGTCTGCTGTTTGGACAGTAATGTTGATAACTGTTCAAGTTTGAAGAGGTGCTCTTCTAATTTTAGGGTCTCTTCATTGATTCTGTCTAATTCCTGCCTGAACTCAGCGCTTTTTTTTGTGAAGTTGATGAAATGCTTATGATATAGAGCGGTATGAGTGATGATTTGCTTTTTAATATCGTGGCTTAGATTCATATCTTCTGATAAAAGGTCATAGAATTCGATTTTTAGCTTTGCCATTTGGTGAATGCTGTTTTCAGATCTTTTTATGAGAAAATCTTTTTCGTGTTGGCGCATCATCATTAGTTTTTCGGTTAGGTGTCTGGCGCTATGTTTTGTTAATGTTGTTGCAATGGTGAGCGCCGCCTTTTCTAGTTCTCCTAATAATCCCGTTTGATCATTTATGCCTAATGCAATCTTTAGGTCTTTCAGGCGAATAAACTCTTCTTGATAATGTATGGCTTGTTCTCGAGTATGTTGGACAAGCTCGCTTTGCGCTTCGGTCTCCACGTCGCTTTCAAGTCGGTCTATCCAGTTGAATAGAAGCGCCATTGAACGGGTGTGCTCTTGAATAGGGGTCTCGTCTTCTGCGGTAAGTAGGGTTTTCTCATGTCGTTGTGCTTGTGCCGTATAGTATTCAATTTTTGCAATAGATACCATAGCCTCCATAAGACGGCTGTTGACTTTTTCAAAGTCGGATCGTAATGAGTTACCATATTGATAGATGCATGCAATGCTGAACAGCCCAATCATCATGATCGTAATTGAGATTCTCATTCTGTTTTTGATAGTTATGCTACTGCGAAAATTCACGTG
>JAYPBG010000023.1:959-5136 GCA_038124075.1 Gammaproteobacteria bacterium | reverse complement strand
GTGCTATCCTTTTGTGTAAAGTGTCCATTGCAAATCAAAGTGGCATGGCTTTTCAGTATTTTTTAACGTGTTGTAATTTGTATATGTTTGTTTTTTTTGTTGGCTTGGTTCTTGTTTGGCGTAGTCTTTAGTGTATTTATGAGTGCGGTGTAATATTATTATAGAGTGGTATTGCGAGATATGTAGTAACCGGTGGTGAAAAAGGTGGGGTTTTGAGCCTCTTTTGTTCATCGTTGCGTGCGTTCTCTAGGGGGTCTAAACTCCAAGTAATGCTCGATCTATTGAGGTGGCATGTGATTTGTATTATGTGGTGTCTATTGTATGGCGTCCTGGCGGGGCGTGGGATGATTCCTGCAAGATAAGTGTTTTTATTGAGAATTATAATTGAGCGTTTGGATCAGCGGTTCGAGCAGAAGGGGTGGGGTAAATATATGTATAACAATAAAAAAACGGTTACCTTACTTGGGGATGCAAGTGTCTATGAGATTGATCAGCATGCCCGGCAGTTGAAGGGTGTGTTGGATGATGTGATGATGTCTGGTGAGGCGCTGGAGATTGAGTTAGGCCAGCTGGGTGATGTTGACGCTACGTTTTGTCAACTCTTGGCCGCTGTGAAGGCCGAGTGTGAAAGAGATGATGTGATGGTTCGCTTTACGAATCCTTCTGCGCTGTTGATAGAGAAGCTGGAGGATTTGGAGATGGCGGAATATATGGGCTTGTCATCGATTTAATCTTTTACATTCATGCTGTTAATGAGAGTAGAGTGTTAGAAAAAGATCGAATAAATACAATATGATATTAAGTATTATGGTTAAGCTGTGAAATAAGGTGTCTGTTTATGAGCTTTGATGAGGGCATTGAGGCGTTTGTTACCGAGTGCCACGAGCTGTTGGAGGAGATGGAATCAGCCTTGCTTGAGTGGGAAGGGAGTGCGGATTTATCGCTGACAGACCCTGAGATCATCAATAGAATTTTTAGGGCTATGCATACCATTAAAGGGTCTGCAGGGTTATTTGGTTTTGATGATATTATCCAGTTTACTCATGTAGCTGAAAGTCTTCTGTCGGATGTGCGCAAGGGCGAAATTCCTGTGACAGGTGAGATATGTGCTGCTCTGATTAAATGTAAAGACCATGTTGAAACCATGGTTGGTGCTTTGGAGGGGGGGGATCCTGCTGATCCTGAGCAGTCAGTTATTTTAATCGATTGTTTGAACGCATTTATGGAAGGGGTAGCGCTCTCTGTTGATCATATGGGTTCCAGCGATAGTGCGAGTCAAGTGGCGGCCAATACCTTAATCAACACGATATCAAGGTTTCATGTTGATTTTACTCTAGATGAAAATACCTTTCGAGAGGGGTTTGATCCTGCCCTTCATGTTCGTGCTCTTAAGGCGTTAGGTGCATGCAGCCAATGGGCGTTTCACTCTGTGCGACTGCCGAGCTTGCAAAATATGGAGAGTGACTGCTGTTACCTCTCTTGGGGGCTGGAGATAGAGGGTGATATCACTGAAGAGCAGATTCAAGAGGTGTTTGAGTTTTCTGAAGGTACTCAGCTTCAGGTAAAAAAATTAAAAAAATCGGTTGCCGTCGAGCAATCGACCTGTTCTGAGAGTCGAGAAAATGTAGTAAGTTCTGGGGTAGAAGGCTCTGGGATACAAGCTTCTAGAGTAGAAGGCTCAGAAAATGATACGTCGGCTGGGGCTGCTCAAACGCTTGAGGAGAGTGGGACTGCAGTCAAACAACAAAAAACTAAGAGTCAGGCACAGTTGCGCGTCAGTGCACTGAAACTGGATAAACTGATTAACCTTGTTGGTGAGATGGTCACCATGCACACTCAGGTGGCACAAGTTGTAGAAGAGAGTGCAAATGAAGAGCTGATTGAGAGTATATCGGGTTTAAAAACGACATTAGAAGAAGTCAGGGAGTCGGCGTTAAGTCTGAGAATGATTGCGATAGGCAGTACGCTTGAGCGTTTTAAGCGTGTTGTGAGAGATGTATCGAAAGAGCTTGATAAAACGATTAACTTAGAAATTATGGGCGGTGATACTGAGCTTGATAAAGCCGTCATAGAGCAGATTTCAGATCCCTTGCTGCATATGCTGAGAAACAGTATTGATCACGGTATCGAGCCACCGGGTGAGCGCGTGAGGGCGGGTAAACCTGCTCAGGGTACGATCTTGTTGCGCGCTTTTCATGAGTCTGGTGCTATTGTTCTAGAAATTACCGATGATGGTCGTGGATTGGATAAAAATAAAATACTCTCTAAAGCACGCGATCAAGGTATTGTCGGGACTAACCAACAGCTTCAAGATTCAGAAATATATGGTTTGATCTTTACCGCAGGCTTCTCTACCAGTAAAACCATTAGCAGTATTTCTGGTCGGGGTGTCGGTATGGATGTGGTCCGTAGAAATATTGAAGAGCTGCGTGGACAGATTGATGTCGAGTCGATTTTGGGAAAAGGGACACGATTTACCATGCGTATTCCCTTGACTCTCTCGATTATAGATGGCTTCTTGGTGAAAATTGTTAGTGATGAGTATGTTATTCCTCTCGCCGCCATTAATGAGTGTATTGCTATGGAGCGGGATGATGTTGACAAGCGTTCTGATGGACATAACCTGATTAATCTTAGGGGTGAGCTGTTGCCTCTGCTCTATTTGGATGAGTATCTAGGCTTGGATAAGCATCGTGAGGAGGAGACGTTTTTGGATGATGATGAGGTCAATATTGTTGTAGTGGAGTTTGCTGGTAAGCGTATTGGTCTTGTTGTGGATGAGCTGGTGGGTGAGATTCAAGCGGTGATTAAACCGCTTGGCCGTATCTTTCATGGTATGAGTTGGGTGTCGGGTTTTACAATTCTAGGCGGTGGTAATGTTGCGTTGATCTTTGATATTGCTGGCTTGATAAAAGAAGCGACCAGTAGAGATTGCTATAAAAGTGATTCTGTAGGACTCTCGGCAGTAGCAAGAGCGAAGAATGCTTCGAGTGACCATTTACCGAGAGTGCACTAATGGGCTGAACATGTATTGATGACCATGATAAAAAATAGAGAGTTTATATGACAGAGGTGCACACGGTTGATGCTGTGAATGCAGCGCCAGAAGTAAAGTTGAATATCACTCAGTATTTTAGTTTTCATCTATCGGGTAAGCTGTTTGCTATTCCAGTGATGAGGATTACTGAAATTGTAGAATATGGCGGTATAACGTATGTGCCTACCATGCCCAGTTTTATTCACGGTGCCTTAAACTTGCGTGGAAATATTCTACCCGTTATTGATTTGGCGAGGAAACTCTGTCTACCTGTTTCGTCCATAAACTCTCGAACCTGCGTGGTGCTTCTAGAAGTGGATATGTGCGGAGAGATGATTCAGATAGGGGTTATTATTGATGGTGTGCATCAGGTCATTGATCTTGATGCGGCGTCTATAAGCGATGCACCTTCAATGGGAATGGAGATTAAACTGGAATATATTTCTGGTGTGGCGAGATTGGATGATAAGATGTTGACCTTGCTAGAGGTGGACATACTTTTAGCTCCAGAAGAAATTGCCTATTCATTTGTTAACCCAGGTTGAATATAAGGCGATGTTTATTACATTGATTGCGTTATTAGAGGTGTTAGGGTCCTTTGGATAAAAAAATTGAGGTATATTTTAGTGTCAAGCCGTGAGATAACCATTAAAACAGCACTGAAGCGATGGATTGTAACGCCTTGGTTTGGTGTGGTGATGGTGTCTGTTTTAAGTATGGTGAGTCTAATGATGATGTGGGCGGCCACCAGTACGGCATGGGAGCTGGGCGCCATGGTGACGACCTCTCTTCAGGTAGTGGCTTTAGCGCGTTGGCTCTATTGGCTGGATCAGCAGAAGCAATCAGCGCTGTCGAATGCTCAAGTGCTGATGGAGGATCTTAAAGTGTCGTTTCAGAATAAAGATGAAAATATAGCGGACAGCGCAGAGTATGGGATTACAACGATGGCAGTGCATTGCCAACAGATAGATAATGTTGTTGAGCGTATGGAGTGGGCTGTGCTCAATCTTGGTGAGCGTATCGAGCAGATTATTCAAAATTTCCATGTTAATATTGGTCGGGCTCAGAAAGTAAGCTCGCTTATCTCTGATAAACATGAAGATAACAGTGTTGCAAGTGCCTTAATACAACAGAACCTGT
>JAYPBG010000023.1:0-949 GCA_038124075.1 Gammaproteobacteria bacterium | reverse complement strand
GCGGTGAGCCATCTCAAAAAAGCTTTTTCAGAGCGTATTCGTAAGAGTCGAGACCTTGTTGACTCTTTTGAGCAGATCCGAAATCACAGTGAGCTGGTTAAAGAGCTTGCCGATCGCATTGACCAAATATCAAAAACAACCAATTTACTCTCTTTGAATGCGGCTATCGAGGCGGCTCGAGCAGGGGAGCATGGTCGAGGTTTTGCGGTTGTAGCGGATGAGGTTAGGAATTTGGCAGCAGAAACAGCCAATGCTGTCAATGGTATTATGGACAGCGTCAAAGATTACTCGAAAGTTGTTGATAGCATGAAGTGTGAGTTAGTCAGGTTTTGTGAAGAGACTGAGACCATTGTCGAGACGACGCTGGAGGAGCTGGTGGTCAGTAATCATAAGATGGAGGGGACATTGGGTGAGCTGGCGCAGGATGCCTCTGCGGTTGTTCAGGAGAACGAGGTGACTGAAGGTAATATCAGTGATGTGCTGATTCACTTGCAGTTTCAAGATACGGTTCGCCAAATCCTTGAGCATATTCAAGGTGATATGAAGCGTATGTCGGAACAGTTTGAAGCCGCTGTTGTTGGTCTGCGTGGTGAGGTGGATAGGGATAAGCATCAAGAGCGTATGTTGGAGCTGGTGAGTGCTTATACCATGTCGAGTGAGCGGCAGGCCTTTCATGACGTCCTTGGCAGTGATTCAGAACATGATGATTATGACGATATAACGATCTTTTAAGGGCGGTTGTAAATGGTTAAACAGGACTTTTAGACCGTTGCAGCGGCGTTAATCATAAAGGATAGACTGATTATGGGTAAGAAAATTCTCTTTGTTGATGACTCCTCTTCTATGAGGCAGGTGGTAGGGCTTGCCATGAAGAAATATGGTTACGAGGTGAAGACGGCTGTTGATGGTGTTGAGGGTACTTCGCTCCTCGATGATCAACGTTATGATG
>JAYPBG010000022.1:0-19476 GCA_038124075.1 Gammaproteobacteria bacterium | reverse complement strand
CACCAAGCTGGGGCATGAGAAGCTTACCCCAATGAACGGCATTAAGGGATCCGTAGAGCTTGCGTTATACACCTAGGACTGGACACCACAACACCAGCTTATCAAGACCGCACTGAACTCAACCCACAAACTCCACTGCGTTATCCGAGACATCATCGATCTAAGCCAGCTCAATCGAGGCGAACTTAAAATCAAAAAGAGTCACTTTACCTTTGACCATGTATTGACAGATCTGCTCTACAGCTCGCAAAAAGAGGCCGAAGAGAAAGGGCTCACGTGGAACCAAGTACTTAATCTCAATAAAGACCTCGAACTCAACGGCGATGGAGAACGACTCACTCAAGTATTAAGAAACATCATTGGTAATGCCATTAAATTCACTGAAACCGGATCCATCACCACTCGATTTAATGGAACGGTGAAAAACCGTCGCCTGCTCCTCTTTGAAGCCATCATTGAAGACACCGGCATTGGAATAGATAAACATGAACAACCCAATATTTTTAAAAATTTTTACCAAATTGAAGCGTTTTGCAACCGCGTACGCCAAGGCAGCGGTGTTGGTCTATCTTTGGCTTATCTCCTTGTAAAACAGATGGGCGGTCAGATCTCAGTGCAATCGAAACCTGGCAAAGGGAGCCGGTTTACACTCACCATTCCCATGACCTTGACACGCGCCCATGAACACAATCAGCACCATATCCAATGGGGCAACCGATCCGCACAGGTACGTGCCACTCAAAACACCGGTCAATACGATGCCAAAAGTACTGTTAAGAGCTCCACTGCGTGCCACGCTCATGCTTCGACCCACTCCAGAGTGCAACACTCAAGTCAAACACCTTTAAAACTTGAGGGGCACGTATTGATCGTAGAAGATAACGGCGTCAATCAAATGATTCTCAAAGGTCTACTCAACAAAATTGGACTGACCTCCGATGTCGCTGCTAACGGAAAAGTCGCACTGGAGAAGCTCGACACCCATGACTACCAGCTGGTTTTAATGGACTGTCAAATGCCAGTGATGGACGGCCTCACGGCTTCACGCTTCATTCGAAAGCGAAGCGATGCACATCATGAGGTGCCGATTATTGCGATTACAGCCAACGTCACCGAGAAGGATCGTCATGCCTGCTTGGACTCAGGCATGAACGCTGTCCTTAACAAACCGATACAGGCCAACACCTTATACCCTGTTATGATACAGTGGTTAAACAACCCAGCGCCACTTAGCACTCAGCACACGCTCGCTCAACCCAGTGCATGCAACAAGCAGGCAAGATAGCCGTTCTATCAAACCTGTCCAAACCTATCCAAACTTACTGTCTAAGAAAACGGTCAACTTCTATACCCTATCCAACCTAACTCTATTTTATATTGCTGTATTTTTTTTCTACCGGTTTTCAGCTAAAATGACGCCACTTTTACGCATCTACGCGACTGTTTACACTACGGCCTTAAAAACCGGTCAACAAAGCGTCCTGACTTCTTAGTACATGACCATTATCCGCACAGCACCTTCAATCATGAATCACTGTGGAGCGCAAAAGACTGGCCAATTAAGCAGTTTTATTTCAACCACGTTATTACATATGTTAAAGAGAACATAAGGATTTCAATCATGTCATCAACACCTTCTGCACAGCAAACCACACCTGAGCAAGACCCCATTGTTATCGTGAATGGTGCCCGCACCCCCATGGGTGGCTTTCAAGGAGCCCTCTCCAATGTCTCAGCCCCCGAACTGGGCGCCATTGCCATCAAAGCCGCGCTTGAGCGCGCAGGCGTTGCAGCCGAAGAGGTTGAAGAGGTGATCTTGGGGAATGTACTCTCCGCAGGCCTGAAGCAAGGTCCTGCGCGCCAAGCCTCTCTACAAGCCGGCTTGCCCGCCTCCACCGGCTGTACGACCATCAATAAACTGTGTGGATCCGGCATGAAAGCCACCATGCTCGCGCATGACCTTATCAAAGCAGGCAGTGCCGATATCATGGTTGCAGGTGGTATGGAGAGCATGACCAACGCCCCCTATATTTTAGAAAAAGCACGCGGTGGCCACCGTATGGGGCACGGCGAAATCAAAGACCATATGTTCTTTGATGGCCTGGAAGACGCTGAGACAGGGCGCCTGATGGGCTCATTCGCTCAAGATATGGCGGATAAAAAAACACTTACGAGAGAATCAATGGATGAGTTTGCAATCACCTCGCTCAAGCGCGCACAAAAAGCCATTGAAGAGGGCCACGTCGACGCCGAAATCACACCGGTCACGATTAAAACACGCCGAGGCGAAACCGTCGTCTCCATTGACGAACAACCCGGCAATGCCCGAATCGATAAAATCCCCTCTCTGCGCCCCGCCTTCGCTAAAGACGGTACTATTACCGCAGCCAATTCAAGCTCGATCTCAGACGGCGCCTCTGCACTGGTCTTAATGAAGCAGTCTGAAGCCGAAAAGCGCGGTTTAAAACCCTTAGCAAAGATCATTGCTCACGCCACACAGTCCCAACACCCCTCAGAGTTCACCATTGCCCCACTCGGTGCCATGCAGACGCTGTTCAAGAAAACAGGCTGGTCCGTTGCTGACGTTGATCTGTTCGAAATCAACGAAGCCTTTGCCATGGTCTCCATGGTGCCAATGATCGAGCTGGGTATCGATCATGAGAAGGTGAACATTTATGGCGGAGCCTGTGCATTGGGTCACCCGGTTGGCTCTACCGGTTCTCGTATCATCCTAACGCTGATTCATGCCCTGAAGCAGAACGGCGTGAACCGCGGTGTTGCGGCCCTCTGTATTGGTGGAGGAGAGGCAACCGCCATGGGAATCGAACTGCTTTAAGGCACTCCCCCAAAAAACAGGGTACACGCTGTGGAGCCAGCCTGTTTGGCTCCACGCGCCCCTCTCACACACGCCCCCCTATTTTTCCCCACCACTTTTTCTCCCCACCACCTATTTTTTTCCCATCACTTCGAACGCCGTTTCATCTGTAACACCCTCTCTAACCCCCTCATTCGACACCACTATTTTCTAAACCCAGCAGGTATACACCCTGTTAATATAAAAAACAGATACAAAAGTACACTGGCAGTCTCCCGGATTTATGTTGTACCTTAAAATAATCACAGCTTTTTTATTCCAAGCAAAGCTGACGATCATAAAGCCCACAAGGCTTAGATCTCAGCCGTTCGACACTTAGGCCTTCGTGCAACCCACAGAGGTCACTAAGAGGAGATACAGCCATGTTCGACACCCTCGAGCAAGCGCGTCTCAGTGAACTTCACGTTACCAGTGATCCTGAGACTCAACTGCGCGCTATCATTGCCATTCATAACACCCGTCTTGGCCCAGCACTGGGCGGCTGCCGATTCATTGAATACAACAGCGAAACCGACGCCCTCAACGATGTCATACGATTAGCCAAAGGGATGAGCTACAAAGCGGCGCTGGCCGGTGTCCCTCAAGGGGGCGGCAAAGCCGTTATTCTTAAACCGAAGCAGCTCAACAATCGCACTCAGCTCTTCTCCTCATTTGGGCGCTTTGTCAATACACTGGGCGGCCGTTATATCACCGCCGTCGACAGTGGATCGCACCTCAACGATATGGAGGTCATCGCCCAGCAGACCAACCACGTTGCCGGGACACGCAACGACGGTGGCGACCCCTCACCCGCCACCGCTCTGGGGGTTTTAGAAGGGATTCGCAGCTGCGTTAAATCGCTCTACGGCCGTGACAGACTCAAAGGCGTACAGATTGCCATTCAAGGCATCGGCAATGTGGGCTACCCTCTGGCCGAGATGCTCCATGCCGAAGGGGCTCAACTGACGGTCACCGATATTGATCAAGCACGATTAAAACAGGCCAATCACCAACTGGGCGCTACAGTCGTTGAGCCCTCAGAGATCTACCGCGTTGAGTGTGACATCTTTGCACCCTGCGGCTTAGGCGCGGTGATTAACGACCAGACACTCCCACTGTTAAACTGCAAAGCGATCGCAGGCTCCGCGAACAACCAGTTGGCCAGCGACCACCATGGCGCACTCCTTCAAAAACGCGGCATACTCTACGCACCCGACTTTATCATCAACGCCGGTGGTCTGATTCATGTCTCTTTAGCAAGGCGCGACGTAGACGCCTCCACCATTCGAGAAAAAACCCTTCGCATTGGCCATACGATTGATACTCTGCTTGAGCGTGCTCAAGCAGAGGGAAAAGCCACCAGCGATGTCGCAAACACCATGGCGGAAGAGATCCTGTTTGCCCCCTCTCTCCCAGACCGTCAGAACCGAGATCGTGATGATAAAAAGGAGAGCGCAGCATGAACAGCACTCAGAAGATCAGAGAGATCCCCTATTGTGAATATTTAGACAAGCAAGGACACCCATTAAAAGACCCATCACAAGAAGCCAACTCACTGCCAGAGATCGCCAACGACATTGGCACCCTACAACACTACTATCGGCATATGGTATTAACACGCATGCTCGATCAGAAAATCATTGCACTGCAGCGCACCGGCCTTGTCGGCACCTACCCCTCCTGTTTAGGGCAAGAGGCGATCGGCACCGCTGTGGGTTCACTGCTCCATAAAGAGGATATCTTCGTACCTTACTACCGCGATCAAGCGGCCCAATTGGCACGCGGCGTCAGCATTAAAGAGCTTCTGCTCTACTGGGGAGGCGATGAACGCGGCAGTGATTTCGAGCAGTGCCGCGAAGACCTCCCTGTCTGCGTCCCGATCGCAACACAGCTGACACAAGCCGCAGGCGTTGCCTCAGCCATCAAGATACGCAAACAGTCGCGCGCCGTGATAGCATCCTGCGGTGATGGCGCCACATCGCGCGGTGATTTTTACGAAGCGATTAATTTAGCTGGTGTCTGGCAGCTGCCTCTGGTGATCATTGTCACCAACAACCGCTGGGCGATCTCCGTACCGCTCGAGATTCAAACAGCCGCTGAGACCATTGCCCATAAAGCGTTTGCAGCAGGTATCCCAAGCGAACGGGTAGACGGCAACGATATCATCGCCATGCATGATGTTGTCGAACGCGCTTTAAAAAGAGCCTACACCCACAAAGGCCCCACCCTCATTGAAGCGATCACCTATCGACTCAGCGATCACACCACCGCCGATGATGCCAGCCGCTACCGAAACCATAACGAGGTCAAATCCCACTGGGCCGGCGAGCCGATCAAACGGCTGCGCCTCTATCTACAGCACCATGACGCCTGGAGCGACGCCGACGAGCAGGCATGGCAAGCGCAGTGCCAAACGCGCATTGAAGGGGCGGTCGAGTCCTATCTCAATACACCCAGAGAGAAACCCGAAGCCTTTATCGATCACCTCTACGCCTCTCTACCGACCGAACTGATTGAACAGCGCGAGCACCTGATCGCCAAAGGAGCACGATTATGAACAGATCTTCAACAGCAGCCATCTCGACAACAGCCTCCATGAACGATGACTCAGCACAGCCATCAGCAAAACAGACACTCACCTTACTGGAGTCGGTCAATGTTGCGCTCGCGTACGCCTTAGAGCACGACCCTGAAGTGGTGGTGCTCGGCGAAGATGTTGGTGCCAATGGCGGTGTCTTTCGTGCCACCGACGGATTACAGGCGCGTTTTGGCATTCGACGCGTTATGGATACCCCGCTGGCCGAACAGCTCATCGCGGGCATGAGTGTAGGCATGGCCAGCCAGGGATTAAAACCGGTCGCCGAATTTCAATTTTTGGGCTTTATCTACTCCGCCTTAGAACACATCATTTCACACGCAGCACGCATGCGAAATCGAACACGGGGTCGACTCACCTGCCCACTGGTGTTCCGCGCCCCTTTTGGTGGTGGCATCCATGCACCCGAGCACCACTGTGAAAGCACCGAAGCGCTGTTTGCTCACATCCCCGGCCTGCGCGTCGTCATCCCGTCCTCACCCAGTCGCGCCTATGGGTTATTGCTCAGTGCCATACAATCCCCTGACCCCGTCATTTTCCTTGAGCCAAAACGGGTCTACCGCTCGGTTAAACAGACGCTCATCGATGATGGATCCACACTGCCCCTGGACACCTGTTTTACGTTACGCGAAGGCCAGGATGTGACGCTGATCAGCTGGGGCGCCATGATCACTGAGACCTTACAGGCAGCCGATCAACTGGCCGAACAAGGCATCTCTGCAGAGGTGATCGATGTTGCCTCCATCAAACCACTCGATATGGAGACCATTCTCTGTTCAATCGACAAGACGGGGCGCTGCGTCATTGTGCATGAGGCCGCTAAATCGGGTGGCGTAGGCGCAGAGATCAGTGCACGCATCGCTGAACAGGGGCTGATGAGCCTACTCGCCCCCATCAAACGCATCACAGGCTACGATATCATCATGCCTTACTATAAAAATGAGATGCTCTATTTCCCCACGGTCGATGAGATCTGTGCAGCGGCTAAGGAGGTGCTGACCTATCAATAGTCGATATTTCGTAAAACCAGACATACTAGACATACTAGACATACTAGACATACTAGACATACTATAGTAAGTAGATAGAAAGATAGTAGATACCCAAAAAGATAGCCCTTAAAAAATAAAATAACAGCATAAAAATGGACCTAGATATGAAAACACTTTGGCTCAACCTGCCCGTAAGACAAAAACTAACGCTTTCTTTTATTTTATTCATTGCAACAGCAGCCCTACCCTCATATCTATACCTAGAGGAAAAATCAAACACTATAGCGTTCAACCAGTTACAAATTGAAGGCAACGAGCTGATCACTTCGATATATCATATCATCAGCCCCATTCAAGTTACCAGAGGGCAGACAAATGGCTACCTCTCTGGAAAACTTGAATTTAAAGAGTCCATTTTAAAGAAGAGAAAACAAGCAATATTGGCATTCGAGCAAACCATTAAGCTGGCACAAAGCAACAATGACACATTCTCAGCTGTTAATACTCTACTCTCTATACAAGAGCACTATCTTGGTATCAATGAAGCAGCCTTCACCGCCTCCAATAAAGCAGAAATATTTTCGGCATACAGCGAGGTCGTTTCAGACCTTCAACAAGCCATTTACACGCTTTCCGACAAATCAAACTTATCAATAGACTATGAAACAACCACCAAGTCTCTCATTAACATAATAACCATCGACAGTCATAACATCGTAGAGTACATGGGCAAGCTTAGAGGGCTGGGAGCAGGCATCATCCCCAATGGAATCACGCCAGACGAGTCAAAGAAAATTCAAAAGCTCGCCGAACTCTCTGGAGCAGCAAGATTTAACGCATATTCAGAGCGATTAAAAAAAATTATCAATGACAACAACAGCATAAGCAAAAGTAATATTGATCTGATTAACGACTCTACAAATAAAGTTAATACCTTCTTCAATGAAGTCACACATATCGTAGGCAACCATCAAGCAAGAGTAGACAGTGCCACTTACTTCAAACTGGGCACTGACGCGATCAATAGCGTTTACATGCTCACCCACTCCACCAGCAAAGAGCTCAACCAGCTTTTATCGAATCGCCTCAACAACTACAAAAAAACCATTTATTCTCTGTTTTTATTTATAGCATTAACAGCGATCATATCGATTACCGTTGCCTTACTTTCTTTTTCAAGCATCACAGGTGGTCTTAAAAAAATCACAGACATATTAAACCGAATAACATCAGGAAATTTAGACAACCGCATTGAGAGACTCTACAAGGATGAAATAAGCACGCTGTTGAAGGTTGTCTTAGGTATGCAGTCAACACTGAAAAAAAATATTCATCAAATAAAAGATGAAGCCCAAAAGAGCAAAAAAGTGACCGTAGCACTGGATTCATCATCAACCGCAATCATGATCCTTGATCAAGACAGATCCATTCAATACGCCAATTCCAGCATGATGAAACTGCTCGAAACGTGCAAAAAGAGAAGCGCACTCAATATTGACAACCTCATCGGCACCTCATTCGAACAGCTGACTGCTCAAGATGCTGTTCAGGTAAACAGTTTAAACGTGGAAGACAAGACCCTAAACGCCGAGACCATCACCGTTGGCGACATTACAATTTTATCAAAGTTAAGCGATGTACACGACAGCGAAGAGAACGTTATTGGTGAAGTGATTGAGTGGACTGACATTAGCAGTCAAGTCAACATAGAAAGCGAAATAGATGAAATGATCAAATCCGTAAATGATGGAAACCTGAAGTCTAGGCTTTCACTTAAAAATAGATCTGGATTTTATGCCTCGCTCTCAAAAGATCTCAATAGTTTCTTAGACATGATCGAGTCATTTTTCTCAGACATCAATCAGATCATGTTTTCACTCTCTCGCGGGGACCTAACAAAAACGATAGACACCGAATACTTCGGACAGTTTGGTGAACTTCAAAAAAGCTGCAATGATACCATCTACAGGTTAAATGATATTGTAATCAAATTAAACGAAAACGGATCTGAGCTGGTTGCAGATTCAAACGATATCGCTCGAGGCAACGAAGAGCTCAATAACCGTACTCAACATCAGGCCGGAAGAATTGAGGAGATAGCATCCAGCCTAGAGGAGATCAGCGCTACCGCAGCTGCAAGCACCGATAAGATCTCACAACTCTATACCTTCGCGACCGATGTCAATCAAAACTCAAATGAGGGGGCAGAGCTGCTCGATCAGAGTATTGACGCAATGAGTTCAATTGAAACATCAAGCGATAAAATAAAAGAGATTGTCCATGTTATAGGTGAAATTTCATTTCAAACCAACCTATTGGCACTCAATGCAGCCGTCGAAGCGGCCAGAGCCGGTGATGCAGGACGCGGTTTTTCCGTCGTTGCCACTGAAGTTCGGGCGTTAGCACAACGCACAGCAGAATCAGCCAAAGAGATTACAGCACTCATTAATGAAAGCGCCCACCAAGTCCAGAGTGGTTCAACACTTGTGAAAACGACCAGCGACGCGTTTAAGACGATCATTGCATCTGTCGTCAGCGTTTCGAATATGGTTAAAGAGATCAATGAAGCTGCTGAAGAACAAAATAGAGGCATCAACTACATAGGAGAAGCGACCACCTCATTAGAAACCATGACACAAAAAAATTCAGCGTTCGTAGAGGAGATCAATGCATCCAGCTCACAAATATCCTCTAAAGCAAAAGAGCTATCTGACATCATAAGCTTTTTCAAACAAGCATAGAAATGAGTAAGACGACGAGCTTTCGAGCTCGTCGGACACCCAGGTACACTACTTCTCAAGGGCTATATACATAACAAGCTGTACAGCTTCCGTGGGCATATATTTAAGCCATAGCGCACAGCCAGGGCTCTGTTGTTTTTTCAGTCAGCCTCAGGCATACTTTATCCCTCCATAATGACCCAAAATCCAATCTCTTAACCGTAAACAGTATCATGAAAAAATTCAACACCACCAGTAGACCAACAAGTCAACTTGAGCACCGCACATCAAACAGAGACAAAAAAGAGCTAAATGATTATACAGTTCCCACTGCACAACCAAGTACTTCTCTCAGAAAAATAGAGACTATAAAACATAAAAGCCATAGGCAACTGTCGCCTTACGCTCAAGAGTGGAGACCAATGAGCAGCGTCAGCGAACGGGCGCTAACACCAAAAACAGCATCACTCAAACAGAGCACGGAAGCACTGCTGAAAAAGATCAACCTATCCACCCACTCTAAAGCAAAGAATGAGAGATGCAACTTCGAAAAAATAGAGAAAAAACTGCTTAAACACCCCCTTTTTCTTTCGCCTTACCTATCCCATCACGAAGCCCCCCCTATTAACGCCTCTATTAACACTCCTATTAAAACCTCTTTACACGAGCTCTTAAGCATCATTCAAACAACGCACTTTGACGTCAAGGGCTCCTCTGCAGAGGTGATCGCAAAGACCCATAAAAGCCTTGACGCATTGACATCCGATTTGGATATCGATATTCATAAAATTGGCACACACCCTTCAAAAGGAGAATGCTACGCCGATCACATTCAAAAACGATTCACCGTACTTTTCAAAGGGCTACTTAAAAAAAACAGCTCATCAATGAGGCCAATCAAAACAGACTCTGATCAGGAAATCTTTGAAGCCTTTACACACTCTGCCAAAACGCTTAAAAACGACGGTTTCAAATTTTCCCTCAAAATGGAAAAAAGAAGCTGTGACATTGATCTTGTTTTTCCCACAGACGGCGCCCCACTCGCGGACACCCTCCGCGCCACCACTCGCCTAAACGTAGAGATAAAGAACAGATGCGCCACCTTGACGTGCAACATTGATAAGAAGGTTGATGCATGGTTACAGAAAAACCACCTTGACTGGTTTGATGAGACGATCGAGGGTGGGTTTGGCCGACTGGTCTACCGTTTCACTAAAAACCCCAAGCTGAGACTTCTGCAGCCTGATATTGCTGAATACTTTTTTCAAAACAGCAACATCACAGAACGCGCCAACGGACTGTATCACCTTCTTTCCAACCCTGTACTCTCTGACAGAAACGGTCCACTTTGGGATACCGTCATCCACCACATTCGAACGTGCTCAATCAACAACGTATCAAACCGTTTTACAAGCGCCGCACCCGATCTGATCAGATTAATCGACCGACATTGGAAATCATCAGACAAGACTTTCAAGTACCCATCTTACCGTGAACAAACAGAAGTACACGCCAATCTCTCAAGAGAGATAAAAAAGCGGTTAAACGACCCAACGCTGCAAACCACACTTTGGAGATTGGCGAAACCCCTACTCCCTGTGCTGCCCTGTGACGAGCTGATCAGCCTCTGGCGAACCACAGAATCTGATCACCACGCCCCCTCTCTCTACTTTCTAGAAGCCATAACCGAGCATTACATAGAGTCCGCCGAGACAACACCCATTCAGAAGTGCCTGCTCAACATTTACAACACATACAACGCATTGGGCACTCATACTACTCACCCCCACAACCAACAATACATTGATCTTATAAACCAGCTCAAAACACTCAACACGCTCAACTCTAATAACTCTAATACAAAAGATTGGATCTCTACAAAAGCGAACCACCTCATTCTAAAGGCCATTAAAGATCAACAGTGCACACTGTCCACTCTAAAAACAGTGTTCGACACCGTCACTCAACTGCCGATGCGCACCAAACACCAACAGACCATTCTAGAGGCACTAAAAGAGAATCAACCACTGCGTGACGCTCAACCCACATTAGAAGCACTCTTAAGTCACTTCTCAAGAGAGCAACAGTTAAAAACCTGTTTAATCTACACACCCACGCCTCATGAAAGAGACGCATTTTATAAGCATGCCATAAAGCCTTTAGAGTCACTCTATCGGTTAGTACTGAAACAACCCTTGTTGACTGAACCCCTGCCTTGGTCCACACCCTCCCGACCAACCGTCATAGGAGAAGGTGAAAAAAACCAAACCCCACGAAGCTATCGAATCGAGCCTAACGTCGGTTTTTACTGCGGTCCTCTCTCCAAAAAAGGCAACCCCACCAAATCCGGTACGCTGCTTGCTATTAATAGAGCACCAGCGCCACTTAAACTGACCCCTCAAGCAGACGGTGGCTGCCCCATTCTGGTCGGCCCCTACCGCACAAACGAAGCCGTCAATGCCGAAATCTACTATGCGCAAGGCGAGCGTTATACCGGTGAGACCAAGCATGGAATCGCTCATGGACAAGGGGAGTATCACTGCAAGCTTAATCAATTTCCAAAGCAACTTCAAAAGTCTCTTACATGTTTCACCTTGAGAAAAAAGCTAGAATCACTCAACCCTCATTTCACGCTCAAAGGCCACTTCAATCAAGGGGAGTTAAAAGAGGGGACACTCTTGGCTGTGTTAAAGCAGAACAACACGATCAACACCGAAACGATGACCGTAGAGTTTAAAGAGGGTTTTGCCACTGAATTTATAATTGACCATTATGAGCTGAAAAATCTAAAGACAATCAACATGTCAGATCACCCAGCTGACACCATACAAATATTACCCAGTAAGCAAGCAAAGATTCATATTAAAACCATTATTTTTAATGCTGATAATCAAACCCTGAGCTTCAAAAACACCACGATTATAAACAGACAAGATCAAACCACGATCTTCGGCGATTTCGTCAGCACACAAGCATCGGGCTCCACAAACAATGTATACCAGATCAATATCGGTCTCTATCAATGTTGTGACTACTTATATCAAGGAACCATAAAAAATGGCTTGCCACACACCTACCCTGATCAACAAGAGGGGTTTGGAAGCGTCACATTCGCTACAGGGGCAACCCTATATACACGCGCGCAAGAAGGTAACCTCATCGACCCTATTTTAGATAAATTTGAAAAGTCAGTACAGACAACAGCCTCTCTCAGGTCGCTGGCTTTAGAGTCTATAAAATCACCCTATGTTATCCCTTTTGACGCGGCCTATGCCTACTACTCTTGCTACTCACCCGATCATTTTGCTGTCGTAGGCATGTGGTACAACGGTCGCACCATAGGATGGATCGAAAAAATACTTGAGGACAACAGCACGCCTATAAACCCTATACACATTGGAGCCGTCTACCGCGGTCATATCATCCTATTCGATCAACAACACCTGCAATTCCTCTCTGAGCAGTATGCTGTTCCTGAATTAAAAAAACCTACCCTAGCACCTCAATACACCCATCGAAACGGTCGCACAATATGCGCTCTGCCTCATGCCCTTGGGAACACGGCTGACACAGAGAATGCCCCTGAAGCCCAGCCTTTTTTTCTAGGCATAGATCTTCATAAAAATGCGCAACGCCTCATAAAAGAGAAACCCTTTAAAGAGAATATTAAAATCTTTCAAGTAGAATCACCGTTTTTCACAGACAGCCATCGCCCAACCTACCACCTCTCTTGGGAACATACTGAAGAGGATGAGATGGCGGGAGAGATAGCGGGGCATACTATAAACACCACCTACTATAACAACTATTTGGGTGAACTCACATTCATATCGGACGCCGAAGACACAACCACCATACCCGTTCCAGATGGAAAAGGAATGCTCTACATAGGCGGCCTTATCATAGGTACATTTAAGAAAGGTTTGCTGGACGGTGCTGTTGATATCTATTGCGAAACAGGTGAAAAAATAGAAGCCACGTTCAAATCCGGGCAATTAACACACGCCATAACACACTATATCAATGGTCTCTCTTACGAAACAGACTACATCAACAACAAATGCCATGGCGCCAGCACTCTTATACACGCCGATGGTACACAGATTACCATCGCAGATGCTCCTGAAAAACAGTCAAGCCATTCGGTAGAGACCAATAGCCATATGAAAAGAGTTGAGTCTCTTGCAGAGATAACAGACCTTACCGTTCAACAGATCACAGCTTCAGAAAACTTTGCACTTGAGATTCGAACCCTACTCGAAGCATTATCCATTTAAGATGAAAATTTAAAAGTCTGCACGATCAAATATGTTATAATTACAGTAAGACTGAATAAAACCAACAACACAATCAGCATAACAATATAAGCACTGCATAACTGGTAACGTTATGAAAAATAAAGAACTCTCAGACCTAAAGGTTTTAATCGTCGATGATATAGCATCAGCGAGATCGCTGATCAGCGCTGCGCTCATTGACATAGGCATTAACCAAATTTCTACAGCAAAAGATGGCAAAGAGGCACTGCGCATCTTCCGCGATGACCCCCAAGATCTTATCATCAGCGACTGGAACATGCCAAAAATGTGCGGATTGACACTACTAAAAAATTTACGCCCAAACAGACTGGATCAATCCTTTAAATTTCTTCTCATCACCAGCGAACAGAACTCTAAAAAACTACGGGAAGCTTCTGCCCTTGGGGTTGATGACTATATCATAAAACCCTTCAATCGTACTGTTTTTGAAAAGAAGATAAAATCCCTGATTCACAACAAAATTGATCTCAATGTTCCTAAGAGAGACTTCTCTGTTGTCGTCGTCGAGGACTCTAGATCAACCTTACTTATCTTAGGTGATATCCTTGAGGATATCGGTTTTAAAGATATTGTATTTTTTGAGAATGCCACCGAGGCATTGGGGTATCTCAGAAATAATCGTGCCGGACTTATTTTATCTGACTGGCATATGCCAGACATCGATGGCATTGAGTTCTGCCGCATGATAAGAGAACGGACGCGGACTCGAAACACCCCTTTCCTGATTGTAACCGCTGAAAAAAAACCTGAGATGATACGCCTTGCCATTGATAGCGGTGTCGATGGATACCTCATAAAACCCTTTCACCAAGAGACCATTCTTCGCGAACTCGCCAGAGTTATGAGTTTTTCAGATAACAAATAAACACCCCCCACCCTCTTGCGCTGAACAACCACTTATGTCAAAATACCTCAAATAAACATACCTACATTCACCACAAACAAAAAATAGAACACTCACTCTCAAAAAGGTGGCATACAATGCAAATATCCAGCACAAAAGTATTTAAACTTAAAAATCTATTCAATAGATTCACATTTTCAAATAAATCTAGAAAACACAAAAAGACCCCTGACAACAGCATTAATATTAATAAAGCCCAATCTTCATATAAAACAAAAAACACAGATATAAACAGAGTATCAAGCTCATACGATTCCAACCTGCTGTCATCACAAGACAGTAATTATTTATCAGAGAGTGACAATATTTCAATATCGAGTGATTCCAGTGTCTTCTCAGAATTCTCATCTTGCTGTATAAGCAAAGCGTCTTCTTACAGTGACATTTACAGCAACAGTGACACTTACAGTAACAGTGACACTTACAGTAACAGTGACATTTACAGTGACGCCAGCATCATAACCACATCCACACTCAGTAGCTGCACGGGCGGCCTCGCCGACGAATATTCTCTGGCCAGCGACCGCACAGACATCATCAGCGAAAACACGTTCGATTCGACACAACAGACAACGCAACAGAAAAGGAGTAACATCTCGACATCAGATACAGACAATGACTCAGTGTTTAACATGATTGTTAAAATCGAAAATATTTCAATGTTAACATCGAGCGACTCCAGTGTTACCTCCGGATTCTCATCTTTATTTACGAGTGACAGTTATTCCTATAATGACTTTCGCAACAACAGTGACAGTGACAGTGACAGTGACATCAGCAGCATATCTACACTCGAAAGCGAGAGGAGCAATAAAACCTTCAACCTCTACGACGAATATTCACTGGTCACTGCCCCTATAAATAGCAGAAGCAACACAACGCCCAAAACACACCCTGACAAGAACAATGAGAATGCGAATACACTCGATCCGACACAAAAGATCAGGGATGACATCTCGACACTAGAGCAGCACGCTCGAAAAGCCGTCAATCAATATTCCACCTTATCATGGGCAAGCAAAGCAGAGAACAACTTAAACTCGGAAAACTCGGAAAACTCGGAATGTTTACCCACACTGTTCAGTTCAGATGTGGATTATCAAGGAGACTTAATCCCCACCATAAATAACAACACAGACTCAGGTGAGATCATTGAGCAACTCCTAACAGAGAAGAATCAAGCGTTTAAAGAGGCGCTCACCAACGTCATCTCATCACTCAGCACGCAGGGGCAGAGCAACATCAAAAGACTTCTCTCTAAACACCTCCCTTCAAAGAGCTTAAAGACCATTGACGAACTGTTTGTTAAAAAAGAGGCTGGGAGAGAGCCAACCGACAAAACCAACAAAACCAACAAAACCAACAAAACCGATAAAGTGCTCGACCGCTATTTCAACGAAGTCGTTAAGCAGATGAACAAGGTCAAAGAGGATCGCGAACTATTAAAAGACCTACTGAAGGCAGATCCCTTTGACCTATAAGACCAACAACAAACCAACAATAGAGCACTAGTGCTCTGGCTGGCTTAAAATTTAGGGTGAGTGATTTTCTGAAGCCTTAGCTGCTAGGCGTCCATTTGCAGGCATAGTGGGCCTATGTCAAAAATGGACAACACCGCAGATAAGGTTTCAGGGGATTGATCACCCTAAATTTTAAGCCAGCCAGAGCACTAGGGCTCAAAGTCGAATTGAGACAATTGATCGATCGGTACGGATAAAAAGCGCGTCAACTTTTTATTAAAGTCGGCTTGACTCAAAGGCTCACCCTCAACAGAATAAGCCAACCGCAATGGCAGTTGCAGCTCATTAAAACAGGTGCGCGAACGGATATTTTCAGAGGAGGTATTGAGGATAGGGTGTATCGTCACCAGTAGGCGCGCACCACTCCCAAGCTGGCGGCTGCCGGTCCAAAAGAGCGCCAATGCCTCAAGTTCTTTAGGCTCCGCCTGTTTGATAAATTGCTGAATAGAACAAATCATATGTAACCGCTTCTGATGCAGCTCCGCGATTTGCTCACTCGGGCAGTTAGGCTCAATCGGTTGCACTATACTTTCAAGTAAATTCTCTCTTAGATCACGATGACCGCATACGGCCGCTTGTGACGCATAGGGCCCTAATATTTGAAACCCCATCAGCGAAAAGGGCATCTGCGCAATACCTAAGGCTATATGGCTCGGAGCCCACAGCTCAGCCGTCGCTTCATCCTTCAACATCTTAAGAGCCTCTTCTTTGGCGTTCGGCAAACCCCACTCAGCAAGCAGCTTCTTCAATGTACCATCACACGCATCATCTTCAATATCAGCGCCTAATCCCTGTATATCGTAAATGACAGACGCACGCCGATCCTTCTCACCTTCTAACAACCAATCATAGAGCGCCTCTTTTAGCTCAAACCTCGGTGCCTCCATAGAGCGCATAGAACGCACCTCTGCAGCGCCATACTCAACATCTCGATTTGACGCCGATAACGCCCCGCTCTGTTGTTCAATATTTAAGATCGTTCGGATCACACCTGGGCTATGTTCACAGTATTCATCCAAAAACTGCTCAACTGAAAACCCTGCCCATGACGACGGAGAGAAAACATTCATAACACCAGCGGTGACATCATCTCTCATCTTTTGATAGCTATTCACCATATCACAGAGGTAGTCAAGGCGCTTAAAGAGCAGGGGCGAGAGCTGTACGGGTGAAGGTGTATCAAACCGCGCGGACAGTGTCATCAACTTACCTAAAAAAATATAGCCCTCTTTTTTTATGACCCTATTGGCTCCTGACGTCATGTTAGAGAACTCTGGGTATAGATCACCCTCTCTCATGGGCTGAAAAAGTGACAACCTCTCAAGGGTATTTTGGTCCCAATCTTTTGGAAGATTAAATAACTGGTACCATGCTGCAGCCAACGCCTGCCGAGTAAGACCACCTTGATCGATCCCCACTTGCAGATCGCCACTCTCACTCTCAGGCGCATAATATTGAAACATAATATCACGGGACCTAACCATGGGCTCGATATATTGTAACAAGGTAAGAAGCTCCTTACCTGATGCAATCGGGAGACTCAAAATCCAAGGCTGCAAACCCTCAGTACACCACAGGAAATTCATGCTTCTAACAAACGTCTTTATCATCATCTTTTTTAGTGCCTCTGCCGAAACGGATGCACGATCATCATCACCTAAGTGATTAAAGTAGTGGTGATAAACCGACACTGCAGCTGAAGAGGGTGTATGATGCGTTAGACAGTGTTGATCATGATGCATAAGACAGACAAACGCAAAAAATGCGTACTTAATAAAACCCTGATGAAAAATATTGTCTAGGTTATTATAGTGCTGAAGCATACCCAGTAATATGGCTGCACACTCAGCGTCTTCAGGCTTATGATGCCGATTGCTTGAAAAATTGAGCCTGTACCTCAAACCATCAGTCTGACGTTTATTATAATCTATAAGTTTCTCAACAATCGGGCATAAAAAGGATGCTTTATCACTCAGACTCTTGGGATGCAAGATTGCATAGTGAAGCACCGATTTTCCATCTTTTTGACACAGAAGGTCTAGGTCACCATTTTTAACTGAGTCACGCGCAGACAGCAGCTCTTTAAAGAGCTCTACTGATCCCCTCTCAATGGCGTAGATCAACGGTGGCGTACCATCCGGGAATTTGATATTCACATTGGCACCACACATCAAAATCCAGCTCAATGTATCGAGCGTCACCCCCTGATTTAGCCATGAACGGCATCCGTCAAGATTAAAGTGTTTAATTGCATACTGCAGTGCGGTTTCACCCTGTTGTGAGCGGACATCAATGTCAACACCCTGCTTCAGAAGAAAACCAACAATATTATATGCGTTTGACTGAATAGCGCGATGCAGAGGGGTGAACCCATCGCAATCATAATCGTTGACAGGGAGACCCGCATCAATAACAGCCTTCATAAAGTGAATGTTGTTGTTGTTTGCAGCAATATGAGCAAGGCTCTCTTTCTTTGATGCTCTATCGATAAACTTATTAACATGAACTGGATCAATCTTATGGTTAACCGATAGACCCAACAAACCCATACCGTCATCCACATAGGCACGGATATCTTTCAGAACCTGTTCAACAGTGGGTCTCTCAATGCAATCTGGCGACATTAATTCATGCGCTATACGCGAGATATTTTTAATGTCACTTAACATGGTAGAACTGTAAAATTGCTGTAAACGAATCTCTCGTTTCATCTTCATTTGCTGATCTGGGTCCTTTGATGGAATACCTCCTGCATCAGAGACCGTACACACTTCACTCTGTTTAGTGGTGTGGATATAGAGTAGAACACCCAATATATAGCGCGTTTGCGCATCATGATAGCGCTCGATACACTCATCAATAGGGCCACACTGTCGAGGATCCCCATATTCAGGCGGCCAAAACTGCCGCTCATCAATCTGCGTTCGAAGCGATTGCTCTATTTTATTGTAGTAGTAACTCAAAAGAGGCTCTTGCTTGATCGCCTCCATGGCCGTACGGAGTGTGATTTTCTCTGACGCTAGAGAGGCTTCAGGCTGGATCATCGATAACCGTTGACGACCTTGATCATAATGCGCAATGAGACTTTGAGCATTGGCTGGATCAACAGAGGGGCTGGACGACGCAAGGGCAAATGATTGCTGAGCCGCTCTGTGCAATTGGCCGTTGAGCCTTAATGCCTGCTTAGGTATAAAAGGTTCTGCATCAGGGTTGAGCCTAGAACCATTTGAAACAGCCGTTGAGCTAGAAACATCTTGTATTGCTGGCGGTTGAGCCGCGCTGCGCGTTGGAAAGTGCGTCATTTCAAATCTACCTAAAGCGTTAATAAAACGGTTACATTTCGTTAAACATCATTGGCTACTGCCTACTCTAAAGCGAGCACCAAAGTGAACACATTATAACCACATCAGCCGTCGTGTAAACTGTATCGTAAGGCGCTTTACAGGTATCGAGAATTCGGCACTTTAATCGAAATATCAACACTGGAATATTGAGTTTTCAACAATATAAAAATCTTTCCTGAAAACCCCTTCATAACCCATTGTTTTACAAGAATATATAAAACATAAAC
>JAYPBG010000021.1:13273-19489 GCA_038124075.1 Gammaproteobacteria bacterium | reverse complement strand
GGCTTAAACCGCCCGCCAGAATCAGAGCTCTGGGCTGATTCACTGTTGAGGATAGATTTGAGCAGATGCGCCAATCAAAAGTCTCACCCGTGCCGCCAAATTGATTAGGGTCATAGCGGTCGAGCAGAAACCCTTGGGCATCCGCATGGTCACGCATGAGTAATTTTAGATCATTTTCGCTTGAGCTATCAGGCCCTCCCAGACGCATGGCTTTCATATAAGGGCGGTGAAATTGAGAACAGAAATCACCGGCCTCACCCCCATGAAACTGCAACAGGTCAAGGGGAACAGCATCTAACACCTCCCAGACTCTATCGGCGCTTGGATTGACAAACAGGCCCACGGTCGTCACAAATGGCGGTACGGCGGCCACTAGTGCAGCCGCTTGCTGAACATCAACCGCTCTGGGGCTGGGCGCATAAAAGACAAATCCCAGCGCATCGGCACCCGCTTGTACCGCGGCCTGAACATCCTCTACACGGGTCAAACCACAAATTTTTACTCGAACACGTGCTTCTGGCATGGCATGATCTCTCTTTAATAAGCACTCTATACAAGGCACCCTTTTTCGCCATAAACATGACAATCTGGGTTAAGAGCTCAGGTGGTGTAGTTTAACGTGAATTGGCGTGAGGATGCCATCTTTAAAGAGGGCTAAATTGGAAAGACTGGGATGGGGTGATCTGACTGAGGGATCTTAAAGTGCGCCTCATACTGTGGGCCCAAAAAGTAGAGGCCATAAGGGGGGGCCGTCACACCGCCTTGGGTTCGATCTTTGGCAGCCAATACGTCAGCGGCCCACTCTATGGGTCGGTCGCCCACACCGATTTTCAGCAGGACCCCCATAATGTTGCGAACCATATGCTGCAAGAAGCCGTTTGCCTCAACATCCATATAGATTAAATCACCCTTTTTATGCAGGCGTATATGACGCAGCTGGCGCACCGGATTGTTGGCTTGGCAAGCCACGGCACGATAAGAGGTAAAATCGTGTTCCCCCAACAACTGCTGCGCCGCCTCGTCCATACGTTCAACATCCAGTGGGTGATAGAACCAGGTTAACTGCCGGTTAAGCAGCGCTTGGCGCACAGGGCTGTTATAGATGATATAGCGGTAACGGCGAGAGAGGGCTGAAAAACGTGCATGAAATTGATCGCTCACCGACTTAGCCCAGCGAATGGCAACGGTAGGTGGGAGATATCGATTGCTGCCCATAACCCATGCTCGCTCTGTACGCTCAACATGGGTATCGAAATGGACCACCTGCTGACTGGCGTGGACTCCGGCGTCGGTTCGGCCTGCACAGGTTGTCTTTACGGGATGATCAGCAACCTTTGAGAGCGCGGCTTCAACAAAGGCTTGCAGGGTCAGAGGGTCGTGTGACTGGAATTGCCAACCATGAGCGCCACTGCCATCATACTCAACGCCTAATACAACTCGACTAACCACACTTCTGAATCAATGCCTTTGCTTCTTCTTGCTGCTGGTCATTACCTTCAGAGACCACTTCATCGAGGATATCTTTAGCGCCTTCACGATCACCCATATCTATATAAGCTCTGGCCAAATCAAGCTTCGTTTCTGCTTCATCATGCCCATCCTGTTCGAACTCATCTAAAGCCGCATCTGAAGAGCCATCATCAAGATCCATAGTGACGGTACCAAATTCATCATTATGGCTGTCGGCTTCCTCAACCAGAATATCCGAGCTCGCTGCGTCTAGGTCATCCTCTTCCAGATCCAACGACAGATCCAAACCATCTGCTTCTAATTCATTGGCAATACTTTCCGCAGTGGAACCATCGATTTCGGGTGCTTCAGCTGTGTCCAACCCAGGATTCTCAACATCATCCACAACATCATCGGCAGCACCATTCATAGCACCATCGACAGGATCATCCAACGCACCACCTAATTCAGTCGCTAATTCTGCAGCACCTAAGGCCAAGGCTGAGCCATCATCCTCTTCTGGCAGTTCGAGCTCCAAGCTTAAAGCCGTTAAGTCATCGGTCTCTTCGCCCTCTTCGAGGTCTTGAAGCGCATCGTTTAACTCATCATCACCAAAATCCATCTCTGCACCACGCAGTTCATTCGTTTCGAATTCACTGCTATCAGGCTCTAAGTTGAGATCATCACTGGCACGATCTGCTTCTGTAAGACTTTCTGTAAGACCTTCTGTCTCGCCTTCCTCTTCTAGCGCCTCTTTCTCGACAGCACTTGCCTGCTCTGGTTCATCAAAGGAGTCGACTCCATCCATTGCGTCAACTGAATCAATCTCTTCTAATTCACCTATATCTTCTAATTCACCTATATCTTCTAATTCATCTACGGCTTCAACGTCATCAACATCCAATAGGCTGTCTGATTTTAAGCTTTCTTCAAGCTCATCAAGGCTTGGCGCCTCTTCCTCATACTGCTCAGCAACAAGCTGCGTCACATCCACACCTTCATCCAGATCCAGATCAAAATCAAGTTCATCATCAATATCGTCCATCGTGATATTGCTCTCTGAGGCGGTGCCGGCGAGCTCTTCAGCCGGTTCATCGGCCGTGGGAGCCTCTTTTGCCTCTTCGACTTCGACGCCTAACTGGTCTGAAAGTGCTCTGACTTTATCATTCAGCTGAGCATTACCTAGCGCCAAAGCCTGAGAAGCTGCCGCTTTAAACCCACTGTTGTCTTGACTCTCTGCATAAACCTCTAACAGCTTCACCTGCACATCAATACGGCTCGGCGCTTTAGCAACCGCAGCCTTCAGCATCTCAATCGCTTGATCAAAGCGACCGTAGGCTATATAGATATCAGCTTCACCGAGCAAATCAGAGACTTCATCCTCTTCACCCCCTTCACCGTCTTCATCCAGCAAGGCCAATTCGGTCTCAGCAAAATCTTCTTCACCCTCGATAGAGATCTGCTCCGCTTCGTCGAATGCTAATACGGTCTCATCCTCACTGATCAGGGTCGCATCGTCATTGATCAACGTGTCATCTTGAGAGATCAACGTCTCATCTTCGCTGATTAACGTCTCATCTTCGCCAGCCAACTCACTGATCAAAGTTTCATCACCACTCAGGACCGTTTCATCCGAGTCAAATTCCAGCGCTTGATCGTCCATATCATCCAATGCATCAGCCAAATCTTCGGGTGTTGCAACGTACTCATCTTCTTCGCTGCGTCTTTTGCTCCACCAGTAGAGGGCACCCCCTCCCATCATCAGCGCAAGCATACCCCCCAGAATCAAGTAGATGGTCATATCGCTTGAGCCGTGCGTTGCAGTCGACGGTTGCCCAGGCTCTCCTGCACCCTCTTCTTCATTAAGATCAGCCGCCTCAGACTCACTCTTAGACTCAACATCAACCTCAATGGAGGGCTCTGCATCACCCTCTGCGGCCTCACCCTCTGTTTCTAGATAGTTATAGTCCTGAGACTCGCCTTGGCTCTCTTGCTCTGCCTCTTGCTCTGCCTCTTGCTCTGCCTCTTGCTCTGTCTCTTGTCCTATATTGAGCTGTTCTGAGCCCTCTTCTGAACCATCAATGCGCCCCGTGATCACTTCAGATTGATTCAGCTGCTCGGCTTGCTGCTCTCTTTGCTGTTCGATTTCAGCCAGTCTTGCCTCTAAAGCAGCCAGCTGCTCATTTTTAAGTTTCAAGATCTGTTCAGAGGTCTCGATTTGCGCAGCCATTTCAGCAACCTGCTGATTGAGGTCCTCTAGGGCCAATCGACTTTTATCCAGCTCCTCTTCTTTAATCAGAATTTCTGAGCTCAGCGATCCAACGTTGCCACCGGATTCACCTGATGTGCCTGTAGATGCACCCTCACCGGATGATTGCCCCTCTACTGCAGAAATCAGCTTCAAGCGACCATCCCCTTCATAAGGATCGCTCTCTTGTGTAATGCTGTCAGACGATGTTTTAAGCTGTTGCCCTTCTAATCGGCTTGCCGTATTTGATCGTGTCGAGCGTGAGGCCTTCCAGCTGCGATACTGCCTGTTCACCTCCTCTATTGCCTCTTGACGTGAAACAGCAGCGATCTCCTCTTCTGATGGTAAAGAAAGTACCTTTCCAGCAAGGACCAGGTTAATATTGCCATTAATAAAAGCTTTAGGGTTACGGCGCTGGATGGCGATCATGGTCTGGTTTAGATCAGCCCCCCTCGGTTTAATTCTTTTTGCGATCTTACCGAGCGTATCATTTTTCAACACTTTATAATGCTCATCATAACCTTCGCTGGACGCGTCATCGGCGGCCGCATAAGCAGGTTGAGATGAAGAGGACGAAGAAGGCAAGGTCGCTAAAGCGGTTGCCTGGCTATTTTGTTGGCTACCCTGACGGCTTTGCTCAGGTGCCTGCTGGGTTGTACGGGACTCTATGCTCTGAGGCGCTGACACATTCACGGCTGACGGAACAGCATCACCATAAAGAGGGGGGTCCAGCAGCAGAGTGTACTCTCTTAACAATCGTCCAGCGGGCCAATGCACCTCAACTAAAAAATTAAGAAAGGGTTCGCGAATAGGCTTTCGTGATGTAACCTTAATGATACCAGAGCCGTCAGACTGGGTGATGACGTTAAATCTAAGCTGAGTCACCAAAAAGGACCGCTCAACTTTCGCAGCCTGGAAATCCTCTTTGGAAGCAAGACCTGCCAAAATCTCCTGGTTCGTAAGACTGTTGATGTTCGTCAGCTTTATTTCTGCATTGAGCGGTTGATTCAGGTGGGAGTGTAGGGTGATCTCCCCTACACCCAGGGCGAATGAGAGCCCCGAAACCGTCCACGTCACTACCGACAGAAGCAGGCTTACCAAAATCGATATCTTGCGGGTCATATCCTTTCCTTTCATATAATAATAATTCGGCAATAATTTGGTTCTGCTTAAACTGAGCCCTGCTTAGCTTATACAGGCTGACACACAGTGCCATACTGCCCAAATAGAAAATATTATTTTTCTCTAATGATAAGCATGGCTAAAGCTCATGCAATAAGCAAATCAAATTATATACTTCGAAAAAAATACCAGAACAACAGCGGCGTTATAGCATCATCTCGTCACAAAATTTCGCGATATTGTTACAACAGTGGCGGCAGAATACAATTAAAATTTTGCTTTATTTTGTATCAAAGCTTATTTGTATCGATGCTGAATAATCAAGAGTGGTTTTATAGGAAGGTTTTAACATGATATACATCATATATGTGATACCTGTGGTACCTGTGATACAAAAGAACACATAAGAGGGGCCCACAGCGTGTAGACCTCTCTTATCCGGGGCCCTTAAGGGTTGACCGGCAGATAACGCTCAATCAACAATTCAGCAATCTGAACACTGTTCAGTGCCGCCCCTTTTCGAACATTGTCTGAGACGACCCACATATTCAATCCATTTGGGTGGGAGATATCCTCTCTTAACCGACCCACAAAGGTAGCATCTTGCCCAGCCGCGTCGGTTACCGCGGTCGGGTAACCGCCATCCGCACGCTCATCGATTAAGGTGACACCGGATGCCTTAGACAACAGTTCACGCGCCTCTGACGCCGTGAGTTTATCTCTTGTTTCAATATGCACGGCTTCTGAATGACCATAAAAAACAGGGATTCTGACACAAGTAGGGTTGACCTGTATACTTTCATCTTCAAAAATCTTCTTGGTCTCCCACACCATTTTCATCTCTTCTCGGGTATACCCATTCTCTTGAAAGGTATCGATGTGCGGTAACGCATTAAACGCGATCTGTTTAGGGTAGACCTGAGTCTCAATCTCTTGGGCGTTGAGCAACTTAGCCGTTTGCCCCGCCAACTCCTCAATCGCCTCTTTTCCTGTTCCTGATACCGCTTGATAGGTGGCTACATTGATTCGAGTAATGCCCGCTGCATCATGAAGGGGTTTCAATGCCACCAACATTTGAATGGTGGAGCAGTTGGGGTTGGCAATGATATTACGCTGACCATACTGCTCAAGGGCATGCGGATTAACCTCTGGAACCACAAGTGGAATATCATCCTCATTGCGAAAATGAGAGGTATTATCAATCACAACACACCCTGCTGCGGCCGCTTTGGGTGCATATTCGGCCGATATGGAGCCACCAGCCGAAAAGAGTCCGATCTGTACCTGGCTAAAATCAAATTCTGCTAAGTTCTGCACCAAAACATGCTTGCCTTGAAACTCGATGCGCGTACCCGCTGAACGCTCACTGGCCCGGGGGTTGCGGTTTTTTCCCGGGA
>JAYPBG010000021.1:8389-13263 GCA_038124075.1 Gammaproteobacteria bacterium | reverse complement strand
TCGCCTTCGTTCGCATTGCCTATTTGCAACTCTGTCTCTCACCTACGTTTCTACACCGCTCTGTTCTGTACTCGTGACCGCTCTAATGGCCGGAAGAGAGCGCCGCTACGACGGCATCCCCCATTTCACGGGTCGATACACGCTTCAACCCTGCCTCACCGTCTGCCATTAAGTCTGCCGTACGGTACCCCTTATCCAGAACAGCACTGACGGCCGCCTCAATGGCAGCGGCCGCATCAGCGAGATTGAACGTGTATTTCAGCATCATGGCGGCTGAGAGAATGGTTGCCAAAGGGTTGGCAATGCCTTGGCCGGCAATATCAGGCGCCGACCCATGACAAGGTTCATAGAGCCCTTTGCCGTGACTGTCGAGCGAGGCCGACGGCAGCATACCAATAGAGCCGGTGAGCATAGCCGCCTCATCTGACAATATATCCCCAAAGAGATTACCCGTCACCAAGACATCAAACTGCTTCGGAGCCCTCACCAACTGCATGGCGGCATTATCGACATACATGTGCGATAACTCAATCTCAGGGTAGTGTTTTGCCTCTTCAGTCACCACCTCTTTCCAAAGTTCTGTCACTTCCAAAACATTGGCTTTATCGATCGAGCAGACGCGCTTACCCCGCTTCATAGCCAGCTCAAAGGCCACTTTGGCAATACGCCGTATCTCACGCTCACTGTAACGATAGGTGTTAAAGCCTTCTCGCTCGCCCCCCTCCAACGCCTGGATGGCCCGAGGTTGGCCAAAATAGATACCACCGGTCAGTTCACGGACAATTAAAATATCCAAACCGGAAACCACCTCAGGCTTCAAGGATGAAGCCGCTGCCAGCTGCGGATAGAGTATGGCTGGGCGTAAGTTGGCAAACAGCTCGAGCTCACTGCGGATGCTTAACAAACCGCGCTCGGGTCGCTTATGGCGCTCGACAGTATCCCACTTAGGCCCGCCCACAGCCCCCAACAGTATGGCATCAGCAGCTTTGGCTTTCTCCAGGGTTTCGCCCGGAAGCGGATCATCATGCTGATCAATGCCTGCCCCCCCAATCAAACCATGAGAAAAGCTCAAACCTAACTGAAAACGATCATTAACGGCGTGAAGCACCTTCTCGGCTTCAGCCACAATTTCAATGCCGATGTTGTCACCGGGTAATAGTAAAACGTTACGACTCATCTATGCTACCTGCTGTCTATTTGCGTACTCTGGTTATTTACGCTCTCTGTCTATTTACGTTCTCAACGTAAAGCCCGAAAAACCCAAGGAGCAACCTCTTGGCGGCGCTGCTCATAGTCACGTATTTTATCGGCCTCTTGCAACGTTAAGCCAATATCATCAAGCCCATTGAGCAGGCAGTGCTTTCTAAAGGCACCCACTTCAAACTCTGCTGAGAAACCACCCGATGAAGCGCGCAGCGTTTGCGCCTCCAGATCCACGGTTAACTGATACCCCTGCTCAGCATCAACGGCTGCAAAGAGTGCGTCCACCTGCGCCTCTGTCAATACAATCGGTAAAATACCGTTTTTAAAACAGTTGTTATAAAAGATATCCGCAAAGCTTGGCGCCAGAATCACCTTAAAACCATACTCTAACAGAGCCCAAGGCGCGTGCTCACGGCTTGAACCACAACCAAAGTTTTTCCCCGCGACCAATATCTGTGCACCTTTGTAGCGCGGCTGATTCAAAACAAACGCCTCATTGAGTGGGCGATCTCGACACTCTTCACCCGGCTTGCCTTCATCCAAATAACGCCACTCATCAAATAGGTTTTGGCCAAACCCCGTTCGACGTATCGACTTTAAAAACTGTTTTGGAATGATCTGATCAGTATCTACATTAGCACGCGCCAAAGGGGCGACGATGCCTGTGAAGGTTTCAAATTTATCCATCTGCTCGCGCCTCTTTATTTGATGCTTCATTTGATGCTTCATTTGATAATTGAGCGGTCCATGCCGAAAGATCTGTAAACTGCCCCATAACAGCCGCCGCTGCAGCCATGGCTGGGCTGACTAAATGCGTACGGCCTCCATAGCCTTGCCGCCCCTCAAAGTTTCGATTCGACGTTGAGGCACAGTGTTCACCCGCCTGAAGACGGTCTGCATTCATGGCCAGACACATCGAACACCCCGGCTCACGCCACTCAAAACCGGCATCGATAAAGATCTGGTCCAAGCCCTCTTGCTCCGCTTGCGCCTTGACTAATCCGGAGCCTGGCACCACCATCGCCTGCTTCACCTTATCAGAGACCGTATGCCCCTTGGCAACCGCCGCCGCTGCACGGAGATCCTCTATCCGTGAGTTCGTGCACGAGCCGATAAAGACCCTATCGGGTACCACTTCCTGCATGGTCATACCCGGTTTTAATCCCATATATTCATAGGCACGTTTCAAGCCATCACGACGGACATCGTCTGACTCCTTATCAGGGTCAGGCAACGGCTCATCAACCGCCACGACCATTTCCGGCGATGTCCCCCAACTGACTTGGGGCCGGATATCACCGGCATCCAAAGTCACCACCTCATCGAAATGAGCCCCCGGATCGGACACCAATGTTTTCCACTCCGTCACCGCGCTATCCCAGTCATCGCCTTTCGGTGCAAAAGGGCGATTGACAAAGTAATCGACCGTCTTTTCATCGACCGCCACCATGCCTGCACGGGCACCGGCTTCGATCGCCATGTTGCAGACCGTCATGCGCCCCTCCATCGACAGAGCACGAATCGCCTCGCCTGCAAACTCAATCGCAAAACCGGTACCCCCTGCTGTGCCAATTTTACGAATAATGGCCAATACGATATCTTTTGCAGAGAGCCCCGGCGCCAAAACGCCCGTCACTTCAATCAACATGTTTTTCATCTTGCGCTGAATCAAACACTGCGTCGCTAAGACATGCTCCACTTCCGACGTGCCAATACCGTGCGCAAGGGCACCAAATGCACCATGGGTAGCGGTATGAGAATCTCCACAGACAACCGTCATGCCGGGCAGCGTTAACCCTTGTTCAGGCCCAATCACATGCACAATGCCCTGGCGGAGGTCGTTCATCTTAAACTCTAAGATGCCAAACTCATCGCAGTTATCATCCAGGGTTTGAACTTGAATACGCGACACCTCGTCGCTGATCGGCTTATCGCGCTCCGTCGTCGGCACATTGTGATCGGGGGTCGCCACATTGGCACTCAATCGCCAAGGCTTACGCTCCGCCAGCCGAAGCCCTTCAAACGCCTGAGGCGATGTCACCTCATGCAGCAGTTGCCGGTCGATATAGATCAATGCCGTACCATCGCTGCGCTCTGACACTAAATGTAAGTCCCACAATTTATCGTATAATGTCCGTGCTGTTGTGCTCTTCATCTCTCATTCACCACACTCATTCTGCTCTCGTTCTGCTCTCGTCTATACAAACCCATACCCATACCCATACCCATACCCATACCTATGCCCATGCCCATGCCTATGCAAAAAAACAAAAGAGCAAAAGAGCAAAAGACCAAGGGGACAAGCTCATATTTGACAGTCTACGCGCGGCCATCAAATAACTCAAATTCATTCTTTTTATAGTTTACATTCCTCTATGGAATGGATATCATAAATAGAGATGATAGAACTTAACCAACTGACCGCATTCCTAGCCGTCGCTGAAGAGGGCTCCTTCTCAGTCGCTGCTGAGCGCATCCACCTTACGCAACCGGCTGTAAGCAAACGAATTGCCGCGCTGGAAGCACGGCTCGGACAATCCCTTTTTAACCGCATCGGTCGCTCCATCCACCTAACCGAAGCGGGCCAACTGCTGATCCCTCAAGCCGAGGCGCTGCTTGCCCAAGCCGACGACCTAGAACGCCGCATGCACAATATGGATCAACATGTCTGCGGCGTCCTCTCAATCGGCATCAGCCACCATATTGGACTGCATCGACTGCCACCGGTCTTAAAGCGCTTCTGTCACAACTACCCCGACGTAGAGCTGGACATCTCCTTTATCGACTCAGAACAAGCCTATGACGCGGTACTCTCTGGCAAGATGGAACTGGGAATTGTCACCCTACCTAAACAGCCCACCCCCCCCATAAACGCACACCGCGTTTGGCGTGATGAACTGGTCATTGTGACCCACCCAGAACACCCCTTACAGAAAAAACGACGCACCGTTCAGCTGAGTGAGCTTTCAGCCTACCCCAGTATTTTACCAAACCGAAATACGTTTACCCGCCGCATCATTGAACAAGCCTTTCTAGAGCGCTCGGCTCAACTTTCAGTGACCATTGAAACCAACTACCTAGAGACAAACCGAATGCTCATATCGATTGGTCTAGGCTGGGGGGTCATCCCAAGAAGCATGTGTGATGAGAGCGTCACAATATTATCCATTCCAACACTCAGCCTTGAGAGGGCACTTGGGTATATCTACCATACACGAAGGAGCCTAAGCAATGCCGCCACAGCCATCATTCAGCGACTTGAGAAGGAAGCTACCTAAGCCGATGCATGTCTTAGTTATTGCGTGCGCGCACCTTACTGCTCTTTAAAAATATAAAAAAGTCGAATCGAAAAATTCCATCCGAACACGGCCGCCGTTGCAACAATCTTTGCAGCCATTAAATGGGGGTAAATATGCTCATAGATGCCATAGAGCACCCACTGGTGCAGAATCAACCCTAGCGTACTGGCGAGATAGACCAGGCCCAGCTCATACCGACGCGAACCAAATCGTGACCCGCTCTCAAATACGAATCGAATACTCAAACAGTAGTTGATCAATACAGCGACCAAAAAGCCCGAAGCACTGACAACAAGATAATTGAATTCAAGAATATGAGCAAAAATAAAAAAAAAGGTTAAATCAAAAATCGCCGTAAACCCGCCCACAAAA
>JAYPBG010000021.1:7846-8379 GCA_038124075.1 Gammaproteobacteria bacterium | reverse complement strand
TAACGAATAAACCGCGAAGAGGAAAGCGAAGAGAAATACGAAGAGAAACGCGCCACCAGCTAACCCTTTTTAAAGGGCATTTTATAAGCCAACAACTGATCAATGGTCATCGGTTTGGAAAAGTAGAAGCCTTGTACAGCATCACAGCCAGCCGCAAGCACCGTCTCTAAGGTTAAGGCATCCTCCACCCCTTCAGCCACCACCGACAGCCCCACATCGTGCGCCAGCTCGGTAATGCCACTCAAAATGCGAAAACGCTTTGACCCTTTTGTCACACCTTGCGTTAAACAGCGATCCAGTTTGACAATGGAAAACGGAAGCGATTCAAAATAGCTGACACTTGAGTGACCCGCCCCGAAATCATCGATGGCCAGCTTCCAGCCGGAATCAACCAGCTGGAGAAACTGCTGATTAAGCTGATCATTAAAATCGAGCGGATTCGACTCTGTGATCTCCAAACACAACCTAGGGTAACCGTCTTGCGCAAACCCACTGCTCTGTATCGCCTCAAGCAACTCATTAAAAATTGAAGG
>JAYPBG010000021.1:6245-7836 GCA_038124075.1 Gammaproteobacteria bacterium | reverse complement strand
CCGTTCACTTAGACGTTTCAAATCATGATTTACTTGCTCAACGATGCACTGCGTTAACGATAAAATACTGCCACTTTTTTCTGCAATATCGATAAAGGTATGCGGGTTAGGCGCGTAGCCTGGGGCTTTCCAACGCGCCAGCGCTTCAACAGCCCACTGCCCCTCCAGTCCATCACCATCAAAAAAGAGAATCGGTTGATACGCCACTGAGAGCACTTGACTCAAATCATCACTTTTTAAGGTCTGCCGCACATGATTATGCTCTTCCAGAGCTTCGCGCATCTGGGCATTATAAAACTCAACCGGCAAGCCCCTAAGCTTGGAGCGATACATGGCCATATCGGCTGCCTCAAACAGGTCCACCAGGTTGTCGCCATGATCGGGGTATATCGCAACGCCGATCGCCGAAGAGAGAGAGAAGGGTTTTCCTTTGAGCTGTATCTCTTTACTGAACTGCTGATGTATGGTGTTGGCAACATGCATGCTTGCGTAAGGCATGTTCTCTTTCGACTCTTCTATAGCAACGGCAAACTCGTCACCGCCCAAACGGGCAACAATATCAGAGCAACGAATGCTTCTCTGCAGGCGCAAAGAGACTTCACGAATTAACTCATCACCCGCATTATGCCCCATGGTGTCATTGACTAATTTAAAATCATTCAGATCAATGATCAATACAGCAATCGACCGATCCTGCCTACGCACTTGATGCAGCGCTTTTGCAAGATAAACAGAAAAGAAATCGCGGTTAAAGAGACCGGTCATGCCATCCTTCTGTGTCGCCCGCATCAGTTGCTGCTGATAGCGATGCCTTTCACTGACATCCTGTATCATGAGTACTGAGCCTTGATAACAGCCTTGATGCACGATGTTACTGCAGCTGATCTCCAGCACCAAGGATGCATCAAGTTCTATTGACCTATCTGAAAGGCGCACAACCTCCATCAAGCCCTCTTTATACCCACAGCCACCCCCTAAGGACTCAACTTCAGGAAAACAACATTGGAGCGACTCACCGATGACCACCTCTACTGAAACACCCAACAGCGTAAGAGCCTTCTCATTGATGTAGTGAATATGGCCTTTCAAATCCGTTCGTATGATACCTTCAAAGGCATGATCAAGCGTCTCTTTATAATATCGCTTTAGATTGACAGTGTTCTGACGACTTATATAGAGCTCCTGAAATACCGTCACTTTTCTTAATAAAATATCAGGGTTAAACGGTTTCGTAAGATAGTCAACAGCGCCTAACTCATAGCCCATCAGCTGATGCTCTATCTTATTGCCAAAAGCGGTCAGAAAGATAATGGGGGCACGATTTTTGTTAGCTTGAAGCTCATTGGCAACCTCAAAACCGCTTATGCCGGGCATTTGAACATCAAGAATAATAAGCCCAAAACAGTACTCTGACGCCAACGTCAACGCCTGCTCGCCACTGGTGGCTTCATACACCTCTATGTGAGCAATTTCAGAAAGATACTCCCGAAGAAGAAAGAGGTTGTCCGGCATATCATCAACGATCAAAACCGGCATCCGCTGTGGCGCCGATCTGTGTTGAGGCAGATTAGAGGGATACATCAATGCCATA
>JAYPBG010000021.1:2774-6235 GCA_038124075.1 Gammaproteobacteria bacterium | reverse complement strand
CACCTTAACAAGCCGCCGATCAACACACATTCGAGCCCTTGCTCCGACATTCACCCTTACAACCTTTAGAATCCATACAATGATAGCCACTGCTAATACCTTCAAGGCCTTCCTGCAACCACTTAATACACATTATTTCCTACACTGTTTCAAACAGACCTAATAAATGAAGTATAGTAAGCGTGGCTATGGATACGAATGCATTTAGGCATGCATTACCAATATATTTTACACAATCTTTTAAACAACCTTAAAATCTCTAAAAATCCTTTAAAACCATTTAAAAACCACATAAAAAAATGGCTAATATAATGGCTAATATAATAAAATATTTTTACTATACCGCACATATACCCTATATCTATTTACACAACATCAGCCATCATATGACCCTCTTTTTCTCAAGAGGGTATACAGCCAAACAGCACCTAAGGTGATCGCACCTACAGCAACCCCAGGCAACAGATGAAAAACCAATGAATGATCAGGCGAGTACATACAGGCCAGCTGCATATACAGTGCCGGCATCAACCCAGCACACAGCCCTACCCATAAAGCAGTTTCACGAGGACGCGTTACAAACCGTCTTCTTATAAAGTAGACCGTAACCAATATGGGGGGCACAGCATAAATTAACACTTCAAACATACAGTGATCCCGCTTACCCAGCATAGGATCCTGAAATACCGTTAACCACGCAGGTTGCACGATCCAATTGAAAGCATAGAGGGAACCCCAGATCGACAACGCACCAACAATCGCACAGATACCCACCACTCTGGCGCGCCTTTCTGTTAACCCTGGAATCATACTGCGAAAGGCCATTATTCCAGTAAACAGTATCGCCATTATGCCAAGCAGTGTCTCTACCAGAAAAACCGGATCAGAGAGAAGCTGCTGAACAGCGCCTGGGCGGATGGGCCCAACAAGGTGAATCACTGTCATTACATAGAGCGCTGAAAGCGATATCCAAAGTGCCGCTAACGTATATATGTTCATCAACGGCTTGGTTTTAGGAAGGTTAGCACTCAATGCTGAGATCAATGCATCTCGGTTACTTGAATCTCGGCTACTCATAGCCACGCCCCCAAAGAGATTTTAATTTATGTACAGCGCGATGTACGCGCACCTTCATTGTCGATACCGACGTATCTGTACGGTCTGCTGCTTCTGCAATGCTCAAACCTTCGACTTTTGTCATCACTACTGCCTCACGGTACTCAGGTGTTAACTCACTCAATAGAGCCTTCAGTGTCAAAGCGTCATCCAACGGCCGATGCGTCTGATCAGCAAGCACAGCCCCTTCCGCCTCCACCACCTCATCAAGTGAGTGGTTACAGCTCTGCTTCTTAATCTTTCGAATGGTGTCAACACACTTATAACGCGCTATTGAGAAAAACCATGGTCGAAAGGGCCGGTCTGGATCATAGGTATCACGCGCATGATGCAGTGCCAGTAAAACATCTTGAATACAGTCATCGATCACATCTTGACTGGAAAAATATTTTCTTAAATAAGAGGCCAATACCTGCGAAAGTTCCGTTAAAAGCGCCTGATATGTTCTACCATCACCCTTATGGGCACGCGCCATCATTCGAGACCAACGCGCTTCATCAGCATCAGGGTTATAGCGCCTCTGCACAACCGGCTGGGTTTCATGGCGTTTCTCAACGGTGTTAGTATCGTGATACTGCTCTACTTGATGCGCTTGAATCGTACTGCCTTTATCAATCTGAATCACTTGCAACACTTACATAAAAAAGGACTGAGGTGACCTCAATCCTTTTTGAACTGAAGTGAGTTGATTCAAACCCCTTCGCTTATCTCATGCGCTTAATTTTGATCGTAGCAACATGATTTTTCCAATCATATCGATGTGGCCCTAACACCACACCCCCATCCGCTTCACTGTCACTTATGTGATGAAAGCCATTACTGATATGCACAAACCCTTCATCAAGATCACTCTCTTCAGAGAGCGCCTCCCCACCGCACAGTGGGCCTGGGATGCTCAGACAATTCTGGTCATTATACTCCGTTCCGGCATCATAAGCATAAGCTTTGAGCGACCTAACACCGCGTCTGGGTAGTCTAACCTCATCTATTGAGACAAAGGTATCGTTCGTTGGCAGCAACATCGCGGCAATGCTGATGTAGCTGCGCTTTCCTCTACTCTCAATCTCAAAAGTTGTGCTCTCGCCTGGGCCGATCAGTCCAGGTATGGTTTTCACGTCGTGGGCATAAGGGGATACAAGATCGGTTAGGGGCTGGGTGTCCCCACCTTCAGCTAGAGCCTCCAACTCCAAACTGGCCGGCTCACCAACTTCAAACAGTGAGATGGAACCTGGATGAGTCACCACCAACTGTGGTGTGAAGCTCTGCCCTGGGGTGTTATTGGTGATGGTTACCTCATAGGTATTGACTCTGGGGCCCGCCTGAGCAAAGCCGGCAACCAAAGTTGCAGCAGATAATAGGCAGGCTTGAAGGGATACTTTTGCGAATTTAGAGCTTAATAATGTCAAGGTCATTTCCTCTTTAATGTGATTGAACTTACTATCAAGTTCGGATCAACCACTCAAAAGGTTACAGCGACAAACTTTTTTCTTTTTCTTTTTCTCTATATCTGTTTTTACATCCAGCTTATGGCGTTCGATCATCCACGCTCTGAATCAACACCCAAGGTGCTGCCACAACCGCCCAGAACGACTCACCACCGACCAGCCACTGTTTAGCCATATCATCATCGGGCTTCTGTAATAGCGTGCGCTCTAAATACCCACTGATGGTTTCAGTGTCATCAAGCGCAATGCGGACAGCAATATCGACTAAATCAAGATCTGGATTGACCAAAATCAACTGACCACGCGCATAATAGCGCTGCAGTGACGGCCAATCTATTTTTGCGGTTTCACCTAAGAAGTGCTGATATCGCTCTTGGTAGGCTGCACCCTCAAAGGGGGGAGTTTGCTCGTTATCCATCTATCGTTCCACCTATCTATCTGCTTCGTAGGGGCTGCAAGCGCATCATGAGAGGCAAGGGATACAATACTAAGCATTGCCCGTTGCGGAAGAGTTACGGGAGCGTTGCGGGAGGGAAATATATCAGATTTAATTAAGAAATCAACCTTGATCTTCTACTGCTTTTTAGGGTGCGTTGTTTCATCCATTACGCCTCGCCGCTCTTCTATATCGCCCTGCAACGACTCTTTCAAGTAGAGATTCTCACGTTCTAATTGATATAGGCGCTCTTTTAATTTTTTATTCTGGCCACTTAAACCTACATAGATATCATCTTCAGGGTGTTCAGCAATATCCCCCGGCATCTCAGAGAGTGACCGAAAAGCAGCTGCTTTAGCCCCTTTGGATTGGGATAAAAACTTCATCAGTTTGCTTCGCTCAGCTTCGGACCGATCCAGCGAAACCAGCATCGCTTGGCTCTGCTGTGCTGAGCTATGCAACAC
>JAYPBG010000021.1:0-2764 GCA_038124075.1 Gammaproteobacteria bacterium | reverse complement strand
CGCCAGCATCAATACCTCCACGGCTCACCTCAATCTGATGATCCTCCTCTTTTTTCGGTACGGGTTGTGATACGGTGGTTTGTGATGCATCACGGCTGATTGAGCCATCAGCGTCAAACACTCCATCCACCCTATCACGCTCACTGTTTTTCAGTTGCAATTGCGGAGCGTCAGATACAAGCCTATATATCCAATATATACAAGCAAAACTAACGGCACCTGAAATAAAAAAAAGTAACTCGACCATTACGATCACCCAGCTCTCTTATCATCTAACTCTCTTATCATCTAACTCTCTTATCATCTAACTCTCTTATCATCTAGCTCTCTTATCATCTAACTCTCTTATCATCTAACTCTCTTATCAGACCTTAACACTCTTTCTTTCTCATGTTTAGCGGTAACCAACGTAACAGCATCTGCTTAAGCTCATTTTTACGAATCGGTTTCGGTAGATGGTCATCCATACCTGCCACCAAACAGCGCTCTCGGTCACCGGCCATCGCATTCGCAGTCATGGCTACGACGATGGTATGCTCTCCACCTTTTTCGCTTTTGCGAATAGCGGATGTTGCCTCATACCCATCCATTTCAGGCATCTGACAATCCATAAACACAAGATCATAATCGACCTTCTTAAGGCACGCCAATGCAACGATGCCATTTTCAGCCACATCAACGTCAAAACCGAACATCTCCACCATCCGCTTAGCGACCTTCTGATTCACCACATTATCTTCAACCACTAAAATTCTGCCATGTTCACATTGGATGAGCTCATCAAAATGCGCCTTCTCCCTCTTACCCTCAATAGAGTGCCCTACTGCGTGCCTCAGCGCAGAGTGGCGAAGAGGCATTGCAACCCAGTGATAATCGCTGTTTTCAAGCGCTCTCTCCTGAGTTAATAGTTGGTTATGCTTAGCCAGTAAAATAATCTGCTATGGATACCCTTCTGCTGCTCGACTCAACGCATCAACAATCTGATACGAGCCTACAGACTCAATTTCATAATCAAGAACAGCAATATCAAACCGCGTTGAGCCAAGCCTACCAACCTCGTCACCCGGTTGATCACCCGCTTCGGCAGCCTCTACAAATGCATCTAAAACAGCACTCATGTTATCTTCTTCAGTGAAAACAACCCGGTCCACCCCCATATTGCCCAGCAACGCATCAACCAACTGAGCATTTTTGGGATGACGCACCCATACTAAAGCACGCTTCTCTGACGTGATTGGGGCGATGGCGTTTACCGGTTGCTGGGTCTCTATTTTTGGTAACTTCAGATCAAATGAGAAACAACTGCCTTTACCCAGTTGGCTAGAAACATGAATAACACTGCCCATCAACTCAACCAGATGTTTTACGATTGAAAGCCCAAGCCCCGTCCCTCCATATCGCCGTGTCGTTGACTCATCGGCTTGAGAGAAGGGATCAAAAAGATGGTCAAAGTGCTCATTTGGAATTCCTATTCCAGTATCTGACACCTTAAACCGGTAGGTATCCTCTTTGACCGCAAGCTTAGTCACCTCCAATACGATCTCACCCGTATGAGTGAATTTGACAGCATTACCCATTAAATTGGTCAATATTTGACGAATACGGTTGGCATCTCCGTATAAATGTTCTGGAACAGCAGGATCTATATAACTAATAAACGACAACTGCTTATTTTGTGCCTGAACGGACAGAAGATCAACAACATCCTCAACAATCGAGATTAAATCAAAATCAAGCAGCTCTAACTCAACTTTTCCCACTTCTATTTTTGAAAAATCCAAAATTTCATTAATCACTTCGATCAATGTATCACCCGACTTTTTGATCGTCTCCACAAACTCTCGCTGGGTTGGATCAAGCGCTGTTTCAGAGAGCAGGGAAGTCATCCCAATCACACCGTTCATCGGAGTACGAATTTCGTGGCTCATATTGGCAAGAAAATCGCTTTTCGCTCGGTTCGCTTTTTTTAAATCCTCCTCCACCCGTTTACGCTCTTCTATCTCTCGTTGCATGGCGACATTAGCGGAATTGTATTTTCTATTATTTTTTTCAATCTCTCGTAAAGCCAGTTCAAATTCACTGTTGCTCTGCTTCAATTTACTCTCAATCATAACCGCCGACATAAACGCACCGTAGTCGCTCTCACGGTCATTCAAACCCTTATTCACACGCTGAATAAGCGCCGATATCACTTTTCTTTGACGCGCAATCTCCTGATGCAGCAAGTTTACATCTGTACTGTGTAACAGTTCATCTTCGTACAATGGGCTGTTCATATATTTAGAATTATTCGCGACCATGAGCCCTTCCTGAAGCAATCGCCACACCTGTCAACGTAGCGTTCAAGTGAATGCCTCCAAACTGTTCACATAAAGTACCGCATAGAGCCATTTTCTGCTGACTTAATATCGGATTAACCGTTTCCAACAACCCTTCCTCATCGATCTCTTGCCTTCGATAGAGACTATCAAAGCCCAATACAATACCGTTTTCGCCCACACGTGAAGTAATCTCTGAGCAGAGCCTTTTTAACTGCTCTTTAATGCTCTCGCGCTCAGCCAAGCTGATCACCGCGCCCTCCTCGACGGCCCCCTCCATCACTAAACTGGCGTCAGGCAATACTTTTGAGATCGCACGCACATAGGTTTGATTCCTACACCGTATAGAGAGCGGAAACTTATATGGCTGACGCCTCAGCACGTCCAGCTCAATATTTAGTCGCTGGCGCGAAATAGATTGCTCAAATTCACGCCGCCTTCTTGTG
>JAYPBG010000020.1:5736-19992 GCA_038124075.1 Gammaproteobacteria bacterium | reverse complement strand
CGTCTGATACGGTGTAAGGTGCATGAGGTCCAATGCCGACGCGAATTAAGGGCTCGCCAGAAAACTCCTTGTGAATGGCGGATGCCTTTTGAATGCAGGTGGCGGGTGTGTCGGCCCAAGGGGTTGGAAAGTCGAGCAGTGGGCAGCTCAGGGTTGCGCGCATTTGAGCTTTTAGAGCAGTCTTAGCCACTTCATCTGGGAAGAAGTACATATCGGCCATGCAGGTGGTACCGCTGCGAATCATCTCGGCAGCGGCGAGCTCTGTGCCTGCGCGAACAAACTCTGCGCCAACCCATCGCCCTTCCGCAGGCCATATATGGTTATTGAGCCAGTCCATTAAGGGAAGGTCATCTGCTAAGCCACGAAACAGTGACATGGCGGCATGCGTGTGGGTATTGATCAGCCCAGGGGTGATGATGTGGTGATCAAGTTGTGTAATGGCTGAATTGGGGTACTGTGCCCGTGCTTGATCAAGGGGCATTACGGCCTCAATGGTGCCGCTCTCTTTGATGATGATGGCGTGATTCTCTAGTACGGTAGGGTCATCATCCGAGTCATCTGAGCGTACGGGAATGATCCAAGGTGCAGAGATAATGGTTTCCATGGTGTGGCAAGGCCTCTTTGCGATAGTGCTTTAACATTCGACAGGTCTACTACTATAAGGCCTAATAGAGGAAATAGCCAAGAGGCTATGCGCAGTGACTAAGGTCTGGGTGGATTATTTTAAGCTGGGCTCTTAAAATGTTTGTCCATAACTAGGACCCATAACTAGGACCCATAACTAGGACCCATAACTAGGGTCCATACGTGTATTAAGCGAACCTGAGTATCGAGCAAAACGGCGGTGAGGCAGTCAATGAGTGAAATTGATAAGAGCGAGCAGAGCAGCATTAAGGTGTCTGGCAGTGCGGTGCATGGGATGCATTGGGAAGAGGAAGGGCTTGCACTGTTGGATCAGCGCCTGCTCCCCCATCGTGTTGAGTATGTGCTGTGTACCAGTGCGGCCTCTGTTGTCGGTGCAATAAAGTCGATGGTGGTGCGCGGTGCGCCGGCGATCGGTATTGCGGCGGCTTACGGTGTGGTCCTCAGTGTGCGTGAGAGTCTAAGGTTGCAAGCCGATCAGGGTATGGATATTGATTGGCAGGAGAAGGTGCGGGAGGATCTGGTTGTGTTGGGGAGCAGTCGCCCAACGGCGGTCAACCTCTCTTGGGCATTGGCAAAAATGGAGACGTTAATCGAAGCTGAGATCAGTACGGCCACACCGCTGGCAACCCTTTTCTCTATGGTTGAGCAGATGGCGATTGAAATGCATGAAAGTGATATGCGTGCCAATTTCACCATGGGACAGTTGGGCGCCAACCTCATTGCTGAATCGATCCGTCCGTCAATGCCTGCGGTGCTGACGCACTGTAATACGGGATCGCTGGCGACAGGGGGTTATGGTACTGCGTTGGGTGTGATTCGAGCCTCGTTTATGAATGGAGTCATTGAGCATGTCTATGTGGATGAGTCACGCCCTTGGCTGCAAGGGAGTAGGCTCACGGCGTGGGAGTTGCAGAGTGAGGGTATACCCTGTTCAGTGATTGTTGATTCAGCTGTGGCCTATATGATGAGCCAGGGTGATATTGGTTGGGTGATTGTCGGTGCTGATCGCATCGCTGCAAATGGGGATGTGGCCAATAAAATTGGGACCTATTCATTGGCGATTGCTGCTCAATTTCATCAGGTAAAAGTTATGGTCGTTGCCCCAACATCGAGTTTTGATCTTTCGCTGTCGACGGGGGAGGATATTCCTATCGAAGAGCGTGATGCCCGTGAAATTTTACAATGGAAAGGTGAGCCGGTTGCTGCAGCCGATGCCGCAGCGGTCAACCCTGTGTTTGATATTACGCCCGCTGATCTCATTGATGTGATCGTGACAGAGCGGGGTGTGATTGAGAACCCGACGCCTGAAGCAGTGCGAGAGCTGCTTACCTCAACCGAGCGTTTGCATTAGTGCTTCAGAAATATCGACTATTGATCCGTGGCGCTATTAAGCCATATTAGGCCATAGGGATGAGCTTTCTCTCTTTCAAATAGTCTAAAACGGTTTCAGCGCAGGCCTCAATGGGGTGGTTGGCGGTGTTGAGGGTGAGCTCAGGGCACTCGGGTGCCTCGTAGGGTGAGTCAATACCGGTAAATTTTGGTATCTCACCTGCGCGTGCCTTTTTATAGAGCCCTTTAGGATCTCGTGATTCGCACACATCGAGCGGTGCATCGACGAATACTTCGATAAACTGTCCCTCTTCAAACAGCGAGCGTGCAATGGCTCGATCACTCGCAAAGGGCGATATAAAGGCCGAGAGTACGATGGTGCCGGAGTCGATGAACAGTTTAGAGACTTCGCCAATGCGTCGAATGTTCTCTTCCCTATCGGCATCTGAAAATCCTAAGTCTTTATTAAGGCCGTGCCGGATGTTATCCCCGTCGAGCAAGTAGCTGTGAAGGTTTTGTTGGAACAGTAGGTGGTCAATGTAGTTTGCTAGGGTTGATTTTCCAGAACCACTGAGGCCTGTAAACCACAGAAGGCAGGGGGTTTGGTTCTTCTGTTTGGCGCGAGATTCACCGCTGACTCGGTGTTTATGCCAATGAATATTGTTCATGATCTAGCCTTTGATGTTGTGTGTTTACACGGTTACGTCTGTTGATATCATAAAGTGTTTTATACCAAATAAGCAGGGTGAGGGCATGTTTTTTTTATTTTTATTTTGTTTTAGTTTTTTGTGGGTGTTGCTGTGTGGGTGTTGCTGTGTGGATAATTAGGTCGAAATATGATCGCTTAAATTTTTAGCAGCTCTTTATAAAGTCTCCAGTAGGCTTGAGCTGAATGGGCCCAGGTGAATGCTGCAGCACGCTGTTTAGCACGTTGCTCAAACTCAGATGGGCTGTGGGTGTAATACGTTTGCATGCCTTGTCTGAACTGCTGTTTCATCACGTCGGGTTCATAGCTGCTCCAGTAGAAGCCTGCATCTCCGCCTATTTCAGGAAGGCTGGTTGAGTTTGACATGAAAACCGGTTTACCAAACTGCATGGCTTCCAAAACGGGAAGGCCAAAGCCTTCGGTGAGTGAAGGGAAAAGAAAGGCCGAGCAGTTTTGATAGAGCCATAGCCGCTCCTTGTTAGGTATGGTGCCCGGCAGCGTTACACGTTGATCAAGCCCTTTACGACGAATCTCTTTGCGAATCTTATTCCCGTAGTGTGTTGAGTTCTTTCCAGCAATAATGAGATGGTATTCATCACTCTCCTCCACTAACGGCAGAAGCGTATGCACATTTTTCTTGGCCGTTAGCTCCCCCAATGTGAAGAGAATTTTTCTATTATCTGCAAAGGCAGGTTTGCTGGCGGGTGTCTCCTCCTGAATCGGTCCGCCGTTATGGATCGTGATCAACGGCTTACTGTTAAGATTAAGGTGAGAGCGGATTTCAGAGGCGGAGAAATTTGAAATGGTGGTAATGGCTTCGGCGCGATCCACTTTCGCTTGAAGAGTAGCCAAACGTTTTTCTATCTTAGCGTCGCTTTTTTCGCGCAAGAAGTTGAGATCGTGAATTGTGAGAAGGGTTGGGATACGGTGGCGGCTTTGTGGCGGATTAAGCGGCCAAAAGCTCGAATCTTGGGCGGTGACATGCCAAAGATCAAATTTGGGTTGTTGCAGCGCCATTAATGCTTTAATGGCTGATGGAGAGGTCTCTCTCGATAGGTTGTTGATCCATTGTTTGGCTGATGAGTTGGGCAGTAAGTGGGCTCTGTTTTTGTTGATCAGAAAAGTGGGGTGGAGCTGATGGTCAGCCAGTTTGTCCAGCTCATTACCAAGCCGAATGCAGAATTGACCGGGTCCATTGTAAAGGGACTTGGTTTTAGATAGGTCGATTAGAACGCGTCTTTTAGCGGAGCTCAATTTGCAAATTCTCGATGGCACTTAAAGGTTATCCAGCTGGGTATAATAAATAGATCGCTGGGTGTATATATCAGCGGCTTGCCTTTGGTAAAAAATAACAAGCGATGGCAACGGCGGCTTGAGTTTAACATTGAACATTAAAAACATTCAAATGTGATAGGTTGTTCTGTATTCAGTGCTTGAGGGGTGTTTGAGGCCGAATAAAGCTGAAAATAACCGCCATAACAAAGAGATAAAACATAAGGCTGAGCATTCTGTCGAGAATGGCTTCGGATAAGGCAAATTGAACGTAGGCCAGATTGGTGATGATGCCGGCCATAGCGAAGGTTTTACCCACTTTGTCCAGGGTGGGCAAGAGAGGCAGCAGATAGATAAAAGGTATACTGAAAAGAAACAGTACCGCCGCTAAACCGATGATGCCTTTCATGGCCAGCGCGCTCAGATACTCGTTATGAGGGTGAGTGAAAATGGCCCCTATCCTTTGAACCTGGCCCTCTTTCCAGAGTCGTTTCACCTCATGCTGGTATGCGTCTGTGCCAATGCCCAGCAGCGGCTTCTCTTTGAACAGTATCCAGGCAGATTTGAACATCTCATAGCGTTGAGGCAGAGAGCCCCCGTAGTTTTTGCCCTCTAGATAGGCTTGTGTCTCGTTGATTGCTTTTGTGACACGGGTTTTGATGTTGGTCTCTGGTGTTTGATAGAGGCCCATACAGGTAGTGATAAAGAGTGCGATGCCGATGGCGAGGGTTGCAGGCGACAGCCTCTTGCGATGAAACCATGCCAGTGCAACCAGCAGCATGGGCACTGCAATCCAACCGCCGCGTGCGCCAGATAAAATGGAAGCCGTTAAGCCTCCGATCAGACCTAAAACGGGCAGAAGCCAGCCTAGGCGAAATTGGCGAAAATGCCCTATGGAGAGAATGGATAGAAACCCCAGGGTGAGTGCGACATCGCCAAAGACAATGTGATGGTTAGCGGCACCCTGCGCATAAGCTGTATTCAGCGTCACCTTTTGGTAGAGTGCAAAGCCGCCAGCCCCGATACCGCCAATGGCTAAGCTTGACCAAAATATCAGCGGGTTTATCGATACTCTACGAAGAAATAGGAATACAGGGATCACCAGCAAAAAGCGAAAAGGGACATCAAGATTGGAAAAAGAGCGAAATTCAGATGGTTTTATCCAGGTTGAGAGGGCGCTGGAGATGAAGATAAGTACCAGGGCCAGTAACCAGTACCGCTCCCACTTATGCAGTGGGCGGGGCTGATGGTTTATGCGTTGGCCAAGCGCTAGGCCCAGTAACGATGTGGCCAGTAAAAGCGTGGCGAAACTGCCAAAGCCGCTGGGGATCACCAGCGTGGTGCAGAATAGACAAAAAATAAGAGCGCTGGATAGGGTGGTGAGGATCTGTTGTGGTCTATTCTGAGTCTCCATGATGGATCTGGGCTCCTTTGAGCGGTGTGGTTGTTCACTGTTGTTTTAGGCTGCTCTTATCGCTTGGTTGCATCGTTTGGTTTCATCGTTGGGCTTCAGTTTCTAGGATGGTAACAACCTTTTCAAGCCTGGATGAGAGGTCTGCCTCTTTGCAGTAATCCAGCGCGTTTTCAGACCACTGTGTGATCCTTTGAGTATTGCTTAATATGTCATAGAGTTGATGGTTGAAGCTGGCTTGATCGAACGGTGTATTAGGGGTCAGGTCGCCGGCATCCGCCTCTGTAATATAGTTTGCATAGCCGCAGGTGTCTGTTGCAATGACGGGGAGCCCACTGATCAGGGCTTCAATGATGACATTGCCGGTATTCTCTTTAAGTGATAGATGTAACAGCAGTGCAGAGGCGTGCATCCAGGGGGCGACCTGCTTTTGAGGGCCAACAAAGCTGATATATTGTTCGGTGTTTGTTTTTCTGGCGATGCGCAGGAGAGGTTTGGCGTCACCGTCGCCGACAATGACAAGGCGCACATTGAGCCCCCGTGCGATCAATGATGGTATGGCTTTTACAGCGCGGTCGACCCCTTTTGTCTTAAATTTGGAGCCCACCATCAGCAAAATGCGCTCATGTTCACCGAGTTTCAGTTGCTGTTTAATCGATAGGATGTCTGCCTTGGGCACATCAAGAAACGGCGCTTTATGGATGCCTGGTGGCAGTGGGTAGAAGCGCTCTTCTGGTGTTCCGTAGGCTTCTTGATAGATCGATTTCTCACGTTCAGAGATGGCGAGGATCTTGACGGGTTCGTCGGAGGAGAAAATAGAAGCCTCCATGCGTTTTAGTACTTGAAATCTTGGTGTTAGCTTTATGAGTGCGCGGACAATGGGGGTTTTGCTTCCCTCGATATAGTTGTGATAGCAGACGTCTCCTGCATAATATACATCCAGGCCTTCGACTTTATTAAAACCGACGACGAGATCGTAGCGGTGTTGAGCTAAGTGCTCTTTGATTGCACCGCAAAAATTGCTGATTCTACGATGGTTGGTGATGCCTACTTTAGGAAAGGTGATAACGTTGATGCCTTCTGGTTGATGGCCTGTCCAGTTCATGGTGAGAACGGTTATGGTGTGACCAGATTTTAGGTTGGCGTTCAGTATATTAAAGAAGCTTTTCTCCAGCCCTCCAAACTCATAGTAGCCAAATATGATAAAAGCGTATTTCATGTCTCTATTGTAAGCTCCATGCCGGTAAGGGGAAGTGTAAAGGGTAGTAAGGTGTATGGGTGTCGGCAATTATATCAGTTGTTTCGGTGGCTGTTTAAGCTTATTCGGCGCTAATTGAGCTAAGTATGAGCAGGTTTTGTCAGGCTGTGGTCGGAATGCAGTCGAGGTGCTTTTGATGGGCGATGGTGTTTCCAGTGCGCAGATCTCAAGGCCTGAGGCATTGGGGGGGGGAGTGCTGGTGTGGTGTCTTGTACTTGTTCATGATCCGTAGCTAGATCGCCAGCAGAGATCTTGTCTTGCTGGCGATATTTGAGCAGCGATGTTGCCCTCTTTTTCTACATTAATCTCGGCAGTAAGGTATTCACCTCCACTAGATCAGCGGTCAGCGCCTTAACTTGATCCAGTAGTGGGGTGTCTATGTCGATGTGTTGGTCGTTGCTCGTAGTGTTAATGGGGCTATAGCCTTTGTTGATTAATGTCTGGTTAGCGCTTAAGAGATGTTCATTTATATCTTTCAACATGCTGATGATCATCTCGGCGTCGTAGTTTTGTGTTGGGGCGGGTGTAAGACCAGTGGGTATGTATACTGGGTTATCTTCTCTTTCTGGTGTTTTTTCTTCTTCTGCTTCTCGGCCTCGTCCTGCTATTTGTTGGGCCTTATGATTAGTGGGTATGTATACTGGGTTGTCTTCTTCTTCTTGTGTTTTTTCTTCTTCTGCTCCTCCTCTTTGTTGGACCTCAGTATTCTCTTGGATACCTAAGTTGGTGCCTTCTTGTGCCTTGTTCTCCGTTTTGCCCTCTTTGTTATTTCCTTCTTGAATGTTAGTGGATCTTGCTTCGTTATTAACTGGGGAGTCTGTTTGAACTTCGGTATTGGACATGGCTATGCTGTCTGTTTGAGTCTCGTTATTAACTGGGGAGTCTGTTTGAACTTCGGTATTGGACATGGCTATGTTGTCTGTTTGAGTCTCGTTATTAACTGGGGAGTCTGTTTGAACTCCGGTATTGGACATGGCTATGTTGTCTGTTTGAGTCTCGTTATTAACTGGGGAGCCTGTTTGAGCTCCGGCATCGGACATGGTTATGCTGTCTGTTTGAGTCCCGTTATTAACTGGGGAGTCTGTTTGAGCTCCGGCATCGGACATGGTTATGCTGTCTGTTTGAATGCCAATATCGATTAGGACTATTCTGTTTGCTTGAACCCCGTTATCGACCATCTCTACAGCTTCTGGTTGTCTGTCGTTTATGGCTTCTGGTTGTCTGTCGTTTATGACTTCTGGTTGTCTGTCGTTTATGACTTCTTGTTGTCTATTGTTTATGGCTTCTGGTTGTCTGTTGTTTATGGCTTCTGGTTGTCTGTTGTTATTTTCCTGGTTCTGTCTTTCGGCTCTTTCATTTCCAAAAGCACTTTTAATGAATTGACAGGCCTTGTAAATAAGAAGGCCTAAGGCTATGCCTGCTGCGACTAATAAGAACATAGGGGTATAGCTTGAGCTGACTCGTGGCTCTGGGGCCTCAGCATGTTCAAAATTGTTGCTGATTGAGCACTCTTCTACTGGGGGGGCGGTCTGTTCCGCTGCTTTTTTTTGGACAAATTCAAAAGCTTTATAGCTGTGGGCTAGCCAAGTATTCATAATATTTCTTCCGTTCTGTTTGTTTGGTTAAGTGGCCATTTCTCTGCTTCTTGGCTCTTTCTTTGGCTTTTTGAACGAGCAGCGGTGGAAAGCACTCTCTGGGTTGTTTGATCAATATAGGGGCGGCGTCTTGGTGTACTGCCTTAAAGCAAAAGAGCTCATGTTACAACGTGTACGATCGCTGTCTATATTTTGTTCGCTCAGTATTAGACCAGGCTTTGTTTTTGGCCTCAAGCTGTTTTTTGATGGTATGGCGTGTACTGCTTATTTTTTCTCTCCATTCGGTCTGATAAATTGTATACAAAGAGGTGAACAGTATGGTCGGTTTAATGATGGTTTGGTTTTGTAAGTGCTTGAACGGCTTTCGCTGTTTTTTGGGCGTATTTCCGGCTGTTTGCTGGGTGGTGTTCTCGATCTTTTTTTCTGGTGCTCTTCATGCTGCATCGCCGGTATGGAAGGTTCAGAAATCGGGTCAGACGATCTATCTTGGTGGCACGATTCATGTGTTGGCTGCAAAAGATTACCCGCTTCCTGCAGCATTTGAGAAGGCCTATATGGCATCCGATGAGGTTGTATTTGAGATTGATATGACCCAAATGAGTACGCCGGCAACGCAGATGATGTTGATGGAGCAGTCGGTTTATAGCGATGGCAGAACAATAAAAGCGGTTTTGAGTGACCAAGTGTTCGGTGACCTAAAGGATCATTTTAGCCGCCGTGGCGTTGCGATAGAGTCGGTGGTGAGGTTTAAGCCGGGTATGTTAACGGCGATGATGATGCTGCAAGAGCTGCAACGTCTGGATCTGTATGGCGCGGGTGTCGATGAATTTTATATGAAAAAAGCGCGTAAGGCGGGTAAGAGGCTTGGGTATCTTGAGGAGGTTGAAGAACAGGTCGCTGTGTTGGCCTCGTTGGGTCAAGGTCGGGAGAGCGAGTTGGTCGCCTATGCCCTTGAAGAGCTTGCTCAGCTCGGTGATGTTATGGAGGAGGTTAAATCGACGTGGCGCCTTGGTCAACTGGATAAGTTGGAGTCTATATACCTTAATCAGCTTAAGAGTGAATTTCCAAGTGCCTATGAGGCGCTGCTTGTGAGGCGTAATCGGGCCTGGCTGCCTAAATTAGAAGCGATGCTGGCGTCAGAGCCCGTTGAGCTTGTCTTGGTTGGCGCATTGCATTTGGCCGGTGAAGAGGGGATTATCGCGGTGTTACTTGAGCGTGGTTGTACAGTAGAGATGCTGTGACGTCTCTGTTCCTGAAAGTGAGGCGTTGTTGCGATCTCAATTTAAGGTGGGTAGCGCTTGATTCCTGTTTGAAATTTGCCTACAATCGCCGGCTCGGCGTTGTCGTCGTTCAGTTATGGCCTCATCGTCTGTATAAATATATGATCAGCTATTGGCTGGAATGATGGATAGGGTTGTTGATTAAGAGCCGTATTCTATAATGTGTAAAGATTGATGAGTGCTTGGCCATCTATGTAAGTGGTTAAATAGCAGTTATTTGATTATCTATCTAATAAAGAGTGGAGTTTAGCTATGTTCGCAGTGATTGAGAGCGGCGGCAAACAGCATAAAGTAAAAGCGGGTGATGTGGTTCGGTTGGAAAAACTGGCTGCTGAGCCTGGTGCTACTGTAAGTTTTGATAAAGTATTGCTGGTTTCCGAAGGTGAGGATGTGCAAGTGGGGGCGCCCTACCTTGATGGTAAGAAGGTAACAGGCGAAGTGGTTGCTCAAACCCGTGGTGAGAAAATTAAAATTGTGAAGTTCCGTCGTAGAAAGCATTCTCGTACAACGACAGGGCATCGCCAGTACTATACTGATGTTAAAATCACCGGTATCGAGTAATTTTCTGATTTTATTGATTTTTTAAGCTTAGGAGACCCGTCATGGCTCATAAAAAAGCAGGGGGTAGTACCCGGAACGGTCGCGATTCCCAGTCGAAACGATTAGGTGTTAAGCGATATGGTGATCAAGTGGTTTCACCAGGCATGATTCTTGTTCGTCAGCGTGGTACACAGTTTCACCCTGGAGAGAATGTAGGTATTGGGCGTGACCATACCCTGTTTGCAAAAGCGGCGGGTAAGGTAAAGTTCAAAGTAAGCGGCCCTCATAACCGTCGGTTTGTATCTGTAGAGCCTGCTGCATCTGAGGCTTAATTTTGTGGGTTAATCCGCCCCTTTTCGGGGCGGATTATATCCGTGAGTCGCAGTAGGTGCCTAGATAAAAAATCCCAGTGTTTAACTGGGATTTTTTGTTTTGGGACGAGAAAACTTCAAGTTCAGCCTGGTAGGTGGGTCAATATATGCGGCATGCCTGGTTGTTATTTGAACTATGTTGCTTAGCCTGTATAATTCGGCTTGTGTTCTTTGGGTCATCTTTCCCTCTTTTATCTCTATCTATTTGCACGCTTAATCGGCGGGGTGGTATCGACTATGAAGTTTTTTGATGAAGCAGCCATTCATGTGGCGGCAGGTGATGGTGGAAATGGCTGCTCCAGCTTCCGTCGAGAGAAGTATGTAGAGTATGGTGGACCTGACGGTGGAGATGGCGGTCGAGGTGGCAGTGTCTATTTTGAGGCCAGTGACAGTTTAAACACTTTGGTCGACTTTCGATACCAGCGTCGATTTTGTGCGCAGCGCGGTGTTAACGGCAGCGGTCGAAACTGTACCGGTGCCAGTGGTGAAGACATTGTCTTGCAAGTGCCTGTGGGAACGACGCTGATCGATGATGCGACTGAAGAGATTATAGGTGACTTGGTTGAGCCGGGGCAGCGGTTGTTGATTGCTGAAGGTGGCCGGGGTGGGCTTGGAAATGCGCGCTTTAAGTCCAGCGTGAATAGAGCACCGACAAAGACCACAAAAGGTACGCCAGGTGAGCATTTAGATATTCGTATGCAGCTGAAAGTATTGGCTGATGTTGGCCTTTTAGGCTTTCCAAATGCCGGTAAATCAACGTTGGTGGGCGCTGTATCAGCGGCAAGACCGAAGATTGCTGATTACCCCTTTACGACACTGATTCCCCAGTTAGGTGTTGTCAAAGTAGACCGCTACCGCAGTTTTGTTATTTCAGATATTCCTGGTCTTATTGAAGGTGCTTCTGAGGGCGCTGGCTTGGGTTTGAGATTCTTAAAGCACCTCTCGCGCACCCGTGTGATGCTTCATATGATCGATATGGCCGAGCTGGATGGCGGCGACCCTGCGGGCCAAGCGGTTGCAATCATTGAGGAGCTGACCCAGTTTGCCCCTTCGTTGCTTGAGCGTGACCGATGGCTGGTCTTCAATAAGTGCGATCTGCTGTTTGATGAAGAGCAGGAGCAGGTCAAGAAGAGTGTTGTCGAGGCGCTTGGGTTTGATGGCCCGGTCTACACCATTTCAGCGTCTGAGCGTATGGGTACTGAAGCGCTCTGTTATGATTTGATGAACTTTTTGGAGGCGCGCGCAGAGCAGCTGAGTCATGATGAGGCTTTTGCTGAGGCGCAGAAGGCGCTGGCGTTGCGTATAGAGGACGAGGTGCGTGCTAAGATTAAGAGCTTATCCGATGCACGCAAAGCGCGCCTGTAGGGTGAGGTGTCTGTAGATGAAGAAGAAGGTGACGGTGATGTAGAGGTGTTCTACCAGCGTTGAGTGCCCTGTGAAGAGTAGGTGAAGAGTGGGTTGGTGTGTCTGTAAATAGTGGATTGGGAATCAGTCATTAAGAAGGTTTGAAAACGGATGGATGAGCAAGGGTCCAAGCGGCGCCGCTGGGTCATTAAGGTTGGCAGTGCTCTGTTAACGGATGATGGAAGTGGCCTTGATGGTGTGGCCATTAAAGCCTGGGTTGATCAGGTTGCTGCGATTCGAAAAGAGGGTGTGGAGGTGCTGTTGGTCTCTTCGGGGGCTGTGGCGGCCGGTCTTGCTCGTTTGGGGTTGTCTCAACGCCCCAGTGCTCTGCATGCGTTGCAGGCGGCTGCAGCCGTGGGGCAGATGGGGCTGATCCAGACGTATGAGGCGGCGTTTAATTATCATGCCATAACGACGGCGCAAGTCCTGCTGACCCATGACGATCTTTCGGACCGTAAGCGTTACTTGAATGCGCGCAGCAGTCTGCTGGAACTGCTCTCTTTGGGTGTGGTGCCGATTATCAATGAAAATGATACGGTTGTGACGGATGAGATCCGTTTTGGTGATAATGATACCTTGGCGGCGCTGGTGGTTAACTTGGTGGAGGCTGAACGGCTGATCATCTTAACGGATCAGAACGGCCTTTATGATAAAGACCCGCGCGCTCATCATGATGCGGAGTTGATCAAAGAGGCGCGTGCGCATGATCCTGCGTTGCTGAGTATGGCGACCCCTGTGTCGGGGGCCTTAGGGCGAGGGGGTATGTATACCAAGGTGAAAGCGGCTGGTTTTGCAGCGCGCTCGGGTGCAGAGACGGTGATTGCCAATGGTCGAGCGCCTAAGGTTGTTAGTCGGTTGGCCTTAGGTGAGCGGTTGGGTACGCGGCTGACCTCCGATCAAGCGCCTTGGGCGGCGCGTAAACAGTGGTTGGCGGGACATCTTCAGATGAAGGGGGCTTTGGTCCTAGATGAAGGTGCGGTGCGAGTATTAAGAGAGCGCGGTTCAAGCCTGTTGCCTGTCGGTGTGGTTGAAGTGAAAGGTGCGTTTCAGAGAGGGGAGATGGTTGAGTGTCAATCTGAGTCTGGAGAGCGTATCGCTTGTGGGTTGGTCAACTATGATGCTGAGGATGCCGGTGCAATTGTTGGGGCGGGCAGTGATCAGATATTGGCCCTGCTTGGGTATGTTAATGAGGAAGAGTTGATCCACCGAGACAATATGGTGGTTTTATAGTGGCGCTTGTTTAGCGCTTGTGTAGACACCACTGGAGAGAGCAGGCGGGTGCTCTATTGCTGCGCTCTATTGAGTCTCTTGTCTATAAGCGGCGATGGGCGCTTAGCCCATCGCATTAATTTGCTTGCTCAGTCGACTTTTATGCCGAGCAGCTTTGTTTTTGTGCACGATGCCTTTGTCGGCGATGCTGTCAATCACAGGCTGTGCCTCGATAAACGTTGCAAGAGCCTTCTCTTTGTCGCCGGCTTCGATGGTCGCGTTCACTTTCTTGATGTAAGTGCGAAACATGGATCGAAGGCTTGCGTTGTGTTTACGACGCTTTTCCGCTTGGCGGGCTCGTTTTTTTGCTTGTGGACTGTTAGCCAATGTGGTGCTCCTGTTGCTTAGCTTGTTTGTTACATAAAAAGATAAGAATTCGATATAAGGGTGCGATTATCATTGCCAATCGTCTTCTTGTCAATAGTTGGTGATGGCTAGTAGTGATGGTTGAGGTGAATGAGTGTTGTCTTTGCTGTTAGAATATGCGTTCGCGTCAGCAGTGGGTTCAGCAGTGAGCAAGGTTGGGTTCAGTTAAAAGAGGTTGGGTTGTTGGTGGAAGAGTCCGGTTCTGAGCGGGGTGTAGAGCCCGTATGCAGTAAAAAGTCTGATCGTCAGCATGCATCGGGAACGTCAGGCGGTGGTCTGCTTCGGTCGACGGGCATTGTCAGCTTGACCCTCGTTGGTGTGCTCTTTGCGCCCTGGATTATCATGCTGTTTGCGCCCGGTTTTGTGCAGTTTGAGGCCAAGATTGTCTTGGCAGGTGAGCTGCTGCGCATCACCTTTCCCTATCTCATGTTGATATCCTTGACGGCGCTTGCGGGTTCTATCCTAAATACCTACGGGCACTTTGCAGCCCCTGCGTTTGCACCGGTACTGCTCAATGTCTCGCTGATCTGCGCTGCGTTGATCTTTTCGCCCTACTTTACGCAGCCGGTGACGGCGCTGGCTTGGGGTGTCTTTGTTGCGGGGCTGTTGCAGCTGTTGATTCATATGCCGCTGCTTAGGCGCTATCAGTTGTTACCTCGGCCAAAGGTTGCGTGGGATGATGAGGGTGTCAAGCGCATTCTTCGTTTGATGCTGCCGGCACTGTTTGGGGTATCCGTCAGTCAGATCAATCTGCTGTTGGATACGGTCCTGGCGTCGTTTTTAGAGACAGGCAGCGTCTCATGGCTCTAC
>JAYPBG010000020.1:2133-5726 GCA_038124075.1 Gammaproteobacteria bacterium | reverse complement strand
ATTCCGACCGGCTGGTTGAGCTGCCGTTGGGTATCTTTGGGATTGCGATCGGTACGGCCATCTTGCCTCAGCTCTCCAAGATCCATGCAAATGATGATGCCGAGGGGTTCTCAAAGACCGTTGATTGGGCATTGCGTTCAGTGATTTTGGTGGGGTTTCCTGCTGCGCTGGCGCTTTTGGTGCTGGGGGATGCCATTGTGGCGACTCTGTTTCAGTACAATCAGTTTTCTGCTAATGATGTGCATCGAACGGCTGAAAGCCTCTATGCCTACTCTGCAGGGGTTTTGGCCTTTATGTTTATTAAAGTCTTAGCGCCCGGTTACTTCTCTCGCCAAGACACCAAAACGCCCGTGAAGATCGCCGTGATCGCGATGGGGGCCAATATGGTGTTTAATCTGATCTTTGTTTGGCCATTGGCGCATGCAGGGTTGGCCTTGGCAACGACCTTATCTGCCTATCTGAATGCTGGACTGTTGTTGTTTGGCTTGCGGCGTCAGCGGGTCTATCTCCCTGGTTCAGGGTGGGGGCGATTTTGGTTGCGTACGGTCGTTGCCGCTGCAGGGATGGTCTTGGTGATTCTGTTGCTTAATCCAGTGATAGATGATTGGCTGAACAGTGCTCTTTTTGATCGAGTTTGGAGGTTAGCGGGTTTGGTTGTGGTTGGGGCGACAACCTACTTTGGTTTGCTCTATCTGTTCGGCATGAGATTGCGCCATTTTAAGCAGCATGCGCTTTAAGCTTGGCGCATTGTGCTTGCATAGAATTGTGGCCATAATATCGGGCTCAATCAGCGAGTGGACAGTATGGATGGATAGATCGCGTAAATAGCTGGGTAAATGGCTGCGTAGATGGCGGATTAGAAGGCAGCGGGCTCAGACGTAGCGATTAAGAAGTAGCGATTAGAAGATACTAAGTGGGCCTATGGAGTTTATTAGAGGTTTAACCAGCCTGAACGGTTTAAAACACCAGGGTGGCCGTGGTAGTGTGGTCACCATTGGTAATTTTGATGGTGTCCATAAAGGGCACCAGGCTGTTATTGCTCAGTTATTGGCGCGCGCTAAGCAGAAAGATCTTATATCGACCGTGATCGTTTTTGAGCCCCAACCACTTGAATTTCTTAGGTCAGGTGGCGAACCTATCCGGCTGATGTCGCTGCGTGATAAAGTGAATGCACTCTCAGCGCAGCATGTTGATCAGTTGCTCTGTATAAAATTTGACAAGGCGTTCTCGCAGATCTGTCCGCGTGACTTTATTCATACGGTTCTCTGTCGGGGTTTGAGTGCGCAACACGTGGTTGTGGGCGACGATTTCCAGTTTGGTCGTAACCGTGAAGGGCGCTATGAGACATTGGTCAGAGAGGGCGCGTCGCTGGGTTTCTCGGTGGAGCAGTCTGCTACATTTGAGCATGATGGTGAGCGTGTCAGTTCAACACGCATTCGCAGAGCGCTGCTGGATGGCCAGATGGCGGAGGCCACAACTCTCTTAGGTCGTCCCTATGCGGTCAGTGGTCGTGTCGTTCACGGCGAAAAGTTGGCAAGGCGCTTAGGTAGGCCGACGGCCAATATACCGCTCGGCAGGAAGCGATTGCCGCTCAGAGGCGTTTATACCGTTACCGTGTCGGTGGATGATGCGTCGCAGAGTCAGAATCTGTATTGTGGTGTTGCTAATGTGGGTGTTCGACCAACGGTTAATGAGCAGACAGGCCATGTCGAAAAAGAGGCGCGCCTAGAGGTCCATCTCTTGGACTATCAGGGTGATCTTTATCGAAGACGTTTACGGGTTGAGCTGTTACATAAGTTACGTGATGAGAAGAAATTTGAGTCTCTTGATCAGCTGCAGGCAGCGATTGAGGATGATGTTCAACAAGCAAAAGTGTGGTTCCAATGAGTCAATATAAAGATACCTTGAATTTACCCAAAACCGGTTTTCCAATGAAAGCAAACCTTGCCCAGCGTGAGCCGCAGCGCTTAAAGCAGTGGGATAAGATGGGGCTTTATGAGAAGATTCGCAAGAACCTGTCCGGCCGAAAGACGTTTATTTTGCACGATGGCCCACCCTATGCGAATGGCGATATTCATATTGGGCATGCGGTAAATAAGATCTTAAAAGACTTTATTGTTAAATCAAAAACCTTGTCAGGTTTTGATGCCCCTTATGTACCCGGCTGGGATTGCCACGGTTTGCCCATTGAGCATAATGTAGAGAAAAAGGTCGGTAAAGTCGGCGATAAAGTGGATGCTAAGACCTTTCGAAACAAGTGCCGAGACTATGCCAAGAAGCAGGTGGATGGGCAGCGTAAAGATTTTATTCGTTTAGGTGTCCTGGCCGATTGGGAAAACCCTTACCTGACCATGGACTATCTTTTTGAAGCCGATATTATTCGCTCGTTAGGGCGGATTGCAGCCAATGGTCATCTGGAGCGAGGTTTTAAGCCGGTCTATTGGAGTGTTGTTGGGGGCTCGGCATTGGCAGAGGCTGAGGTGGAGTATCATGACAAAACCTCATTTGCCATTGATGTTCAGTTCGCGGTGGTTAATGAGACGGACCTGGTGGGTGAGCGTACAGAGCTGAAAGGCGAGGGGCCGCTCTCTGTTGTGATCTGGACAACTACACCATGGACGTTACCCGCCAATCAGGCCGTCAGTTTGAATGCGGATTTAGAGTATGCGGTACTGCAAGGCCAATTTAAAACCGAGCAGAGCGCTGGTGTCACCGAGCGCATTGTGGTTGCAGAGGCGCTGGTGGAGCAGGTCATGACGCGATACGGTGTCGAAGAGGGCGCCTATCAACATCTTGGCACTATAAAAGGTAAGGACCTGGAAAAGGTGCTTTTGCAGCACCCCTTCTATGAAGAGCGCCAAGTGCCTGTTATTTTGGGTGATCATGTGACCACCGATGCCGGTACAGGGTGTGTGCATACGGCCCCTGATCATGGTGTGGATGACTTTAATGTGGGCAAACGCTATGGCATTGGCACGCTGAACCTGGTGAATGAAAGCGGTATCTTCTCTGAGCGTGCTGGTCTGTTTGCTGGAGAGCATGTCTATAAAGTCGACCCCAAAGTGATCGATGCTTTGAAAGCGCGCGGTGTTCTGTTAGCGGTTGATAAGTTGCGCCACAGTTACCCTCACTGCTGGCGCACCAAGACACCGCTCATCTTTCGTGCAACCCCACAGTGGTTTATCAGCATGAGCAGTAAGAAGATGCTGGATCGAGCTTTTGCGGTTGTGGATGATGTGAAGTGGATTCCTGAAAAAGGGCAAGCGCGCTTTGAAACCATGTTGGGCAGCAGCCCTGACTGGTGTATCTCCCGACAGAGAACGTGGGGGGTGCCCATTCCGTTTTTCTTGCATAAAGAGACGCAAGAGCTGCACCCCAATACCGTTGAGCTGATCGAGCAGGTGGCTCAACGTGTTGAAAAAGAGGGTATGGATGCTTGGTATGATCTGGATGCTGATCTGCTGCTGGGTGATGAAGCAAGCCAGTACGATAAAGTGACCGATACGCTTGATGTTTGGTTTGACTCTGGTGTGACGCATGCCGCTGTTCTCGAGCGTCGAGAAGGGTTGACGCTGCCAGCCGATCTCTACTTG
>JAYPBG010000020.1:0-2123 GCA_038124075.1 Gammaproteobacteria bacterium | reverse complement strand
GTTCCAGTCCTCTTTAAAAACGGCCATTGCCATGCGAGGTGAGGCCCCCTATAAAGCGGTGCTCACTCACGGTTTCACCGTGGACGGTGACGGCAAGAAGATGTCTAAATCTTTAGGCAATGTGGTCTCGCCGCAGAAAAAAGTGAATGAGCTGGGTGCGGATATTTTACGCCTCTGGATTGCCGGTACGGATTATACGACTGAGATGACGGTCTCTGATGAGATCTTGAAACGCGTGGCAGACGGTTATCGTCGTATTCGCAACACCATCCGCTTTCTGCTCTCAAACTTAAATGGTTTTGATCCTGCACAGCATGCTGTGCCCGTTGATAAGATGATCTACCTGGATCGCTGGGCGGTTGCGACCGCGCATGAGTTGCAAAAAGATCTGATCAAAGCCTATGATCGCTATCAATTTATGACCGTATTTCAGAAGGTTCACCACTTCTGTAATCTGGACATGGGTGGGTTTTATCTCGATGTGATTAAAGATCGGCAATATACAACGCAGGCCGACAGTGTGGCCCGTCGATCAGCACAGACCGCACTTTATCATATTGCTGAAGCGATGGTTCGATGGATCGCTCCGATTCTCAGTTTTACCGCTGAAGAGATCTGGGACGTGTTACCGGGTGAGCGAGCGGAGTCGGTTTTTCTTACGCAGTGGTATGACCGTTTAGACGGTTATGCAGATACCGGTGCCTATGATCACGCTTTCTGGAATCAGATTATTGCGATCAAGGGGGCGGTGAATAAAGAGCTAGAGAAGGCGCGTGTCGAAGGTGAGATCGGCAGCAGCCTGGATGCGGAGGTTGATCTGTATTGCTCGAATGATCTGCTCGATATCTTGGCGCGCCTGGGTGAAGAGCTCCGTTTTGTCCTCATAACCTCTTCTGTCAATGTGCATGCGCTCTCTGGCAAAGAGGTCTCTTCTGATGCCGAAGCGTTTCAAATTAAAGTGAGGCGCTCGTCTCATGAAAAGTGTGTACGCTGCTGGCATAGACGAGCAGATGTAGGTCAACATGAACGTCATCCAGAGCTTTGCGGACGCTGTGTTGCCAACGTGGACGGTGATGGGGAAGAGAGGGCCTTTGCATAATGAAAAAGTGGCTAATGCTTGCAGGGATTGTGGTGCTTTTCGATCAGCTGACAAAGCACTGGGTTGTGGCTGAGCTCTACCTGCATGAGCGTATTAACATACTGCCTATGTTTGATATTACTTTGGCGTACAATAAAGGGGCTGCCTTCAGTTTCTTGGCGGATGCTGGGGGGTGGCAGCGTTGGCTGTTTACAGGTATTGCGGTGGTGGTCGCGGTTGTGTTGACAGTCTGGTTGAGCCGGTTAAAAGAGAGTGAAAAGTGGCTGGCATGCGCTTTGGCACTGATCTTGGGAGGCGCGATAGGTAATGTCTACGATCGCATTGTCCTCGGGCATGTGGTTGATTTCCTCCTCTTCTACTGGCCTCCTGATAAGTTTTTTCCAGCCTTCAATGTTGCAGACTCAGCCATCTCTCTTGGGGCTATGATGATGATCTTCGATATGTTCAGAGGCGAATCGGATCCGGATGCTGAGCAAGAGAAAGGTCATTCATAAGGTACGGCATTCTTTAGAATTAAGGTAAATGGTGTGAAAGAGCGAGTTGGGAAAGATAAACAGGTGACCATGCACTTTACGTTATGCTTGGCGGATGGCGAGGTTGTTGATTCAACCGTAGGTAAGCAGGCAGCGACCTTTGTCATAGGGGACGGTAATCTGCTGCCCGGTTTTGAGAAACCGCTCTTTGGTTTGAAGGGGGGAGACAAGCGTTCTATTGTGATACCGCCTGAGCAGGGTTTTGGTGAGCATCGTGATGACAATGTACAGAAATTTAAGCGAGACCTCTTTAAGCACATTATGAGCGTTGAGTCGCTGGAGCCCGGTGTGGTTGTCAATTTTGCTGATGCTGGAAAATCAGAGGTACCCGGTGTGATACAGCAGGTATTGGATGACTATATTGTTGTAGACTTTAATCACCCGTTGGCTGGCAAAGAGCTGATGTTTCAGGTTGAAATTTTAGAGGTTACCGATCCTGAGCTACCGGTAAAAATACTGCATTAGTTGATCAGTTGAGAGAGAGATTGTGG
>JAYPBG010000019.1:0-20371 GCA_038124075.1 Gammaproteobacteria bacterium | reverse complement strand
TGTCAAATAGATATTGAATGAGCATGAGTAAGCTAAAACATGTGTAGGTAACACTGTCTTTGCTGTATTTATACATAACATTATAGATGAAAGGTTGATCCACAATATGAGCGATGGGTTTATGTATCAGCAGTGGAGTACTTCTCACCTCTATGGCGGTAACGCAGCCTATGTGGAAGAGATGTATGAAGCCTATTTAAGAGATCCAAATTCGATCTCTGAAGAGTGGCGAGAGCAGTTTGACCGTTTACCGCGTGTAGACGGTTATGTTGAACGCGATGTGCCACACTCGACCGTCAAAGAGCATTTTCTTTACTTGGCAAAAAATAAAACACGCTCCACACCGGTTGAAATCTCCAGTGTGACTTCTGAGCATGAGAAAAAACAGGTTAAAGTACTTCAGCTCATAAATGCGTACCGGGTACGCGGGCACCAAAAGGCGCAGCTTGACCCCCTGAGCATTATGGAGCGTGACAAGGTGCCGGATCTGGATCTGAGTCATCATGAGCTCTCTAAGGCCGATTACGATACGGTGTTTAATACGGGAACGCTCTTTTTTGGTCGAGAAGAGACGACGTTGGGTGAAATTGTTGAGGCGCTGGAAAGCACCTACTGTACCAGTATCGGCGTAGAATATATGCACATTGTCGATACGGTAGAGAAACGTTGGATCCAACAGCGCATGGATAGCGTGCGTGGTAAGCCTGAGTACAGTCAAGACTTAAAGTGCCATTTATTGGAGCGCTTAACCGCAGCAGAAGGTTTAGAGAAGTCCTTGGCTTCGAAATACCCGGGTTATAAGCGTTTTGGCCTGGAAGGAGGTGAATCGCTTATTCCTCTACTGGATGAGTTGATTCAGCGTGCTGGCAGTGGCACTGTACGAGAAGCGGTGATCGGTATGGCCCACCGAGGCCGACTCAATGTGCTGGTGAACATTTTAGGCAAAAACCCCAGCGATCTGTTTGATGAGTTTGAAGGGAAGATCCTAAATAACGATGGATCGGGTGATGTGAAGTATCACCAAGGCTTCTCATCAAATGTGCGCACCTCGGGTGGCGAAATTCACTTGGCCTTGGCGTTTAACCCATCGCATTTAGAGATTGTATCCCCTGTTGTTGAAGGCTCCGTTCGGGCGCGCCAGGATCGGCGTCAAGACCGTCAAGGCGATATTGTATTGCCTTTGCTGATTCATGGCGATGCTGCGTTTGCAGGTCAGGGCGTTGTTATGGAGACCTTTCAGATGTCTGGCACGCGTGGTTACCGAACCGGTGGAACCGTGCATATCATCATTAATAATCAGATTGGCTTTACCACCAGTAACCCGCAGGATGCCCGCTCAACGGAGTATTGCACGGATGTCGCAAAGATGGTTCAGGCGCCTATTTTCCATGTGAACGGGGATGACCCTGAAGCGGTCTTGTTTGTCACGCAGATGGCTCTGGATTATCGTAATGAGTTCAAAAAGGATGTGGTGATTGACCTGGTGTGTTACCGTCGCCTTGGGCACAATGAAACAGACGAGCCTTCGGGTACCCAGCCTCTTATGTATCAGATGATTAAGAAGCATCCGCCTGTACGGAAAATATACGCGGACCGCCTGGTTGAGCAAGGGGTGCTTGATCAAAATGATGTGATTCGGTATATGGATGATTATCGAGCAGCGTTAGAGGAAGGAGACCACGTTTTAAAAAGCTTGGTGCGTGAACCTAACGCAGAGCTTTTTGTCGATTGGTCACCCTACGTTGGGCACGACTGGATCGCGAATGCCGATACGCGGTTTCCTCTTAAAAAACTGCAAGAGCTGGCTGCAAAAATGGAAGCGCTGCCTGAGGGCTTCGTTGTACAGAAGCAGGTGGCAAAGATCTTGGAAGATCGACATAAAATGACTGCGGGTGCGTTGCCGATTAATTGGGGTTATGCCGAGACAATGGCATATGCCACGCTGCTCTCTGAAGGTTACCCAATACGCATGACGGGCCAAGATATAGGTCGAGGCACCTTCTCACACCGCCATGCGGTGCTTCACAATCAGAAGGATGGCTCAACATGTATACCGGTTATGGCGGCCATTGATCCAGCGGACTCTGAAGTCGAAGAGGCTACGTTCCATATTTATGACTCGCTCCTGTCTGAAGAGGCGGTGCTGGGTTATGAGTTTGGGTATGCTACGACTTCACCCAAGAGTTTGGTCATCTGGGAGGCTCAATTTGGTGATTTTGCCAATGGTGCTCAAGTGGTGATTGATCAGTTTATCTCGTCAGGGGAGCATAAGTGGTCTCGGGTCTGTGGGTTGACCATGTTGTTGCCTCATGGTTATGAAGGCCAAGGGCCTGAGCATTCATCAGCAAGGTTAGAGCGCTTTTTGCAGCTGTGTGCTGAGCATAATATGCAGATATGTATTCCCTCATCGCCAGCCCAGATATTTCATATGCTTCGGCGTCAAGCGATAAGGCCACTGCGTAAGCCTCTTATTGTTATGAGCCCGAAAAGCTTGCTGCGGCACAAGCTCTGCATCTCCTCTCTTGAGCAGCTCTGTGAGGGGCAGTTTCAGTTAGTGATCGATGATGAGGCAGAGATCGATGCGCTCAAGATCACTAAAGTAATTCTTTGCAGCGGCCGTGTCTATTATGATCTTCTGGAAAAAAGGATAGCCGAAGAGGTCGATCATATTGCTTTGGTCAGAATTGAGCAGCTCTACCCTTTTCCAGAGGGGGATCTTTATACGGTGCTTCAGCGCTACCCGAAGTTGCAAAATGTGGTCTGGTGCCAAGAGGAGCCTTTGAATCAGGGGGCTTGGTACTGCAGTCAGCACCATATGCGCCATGTACTGCATAAGCTCGGTCAGAATTTACAGCTTCATTATGCAGGGCGACCACCTTCTGCAGCACCGGCGTGTGGTTATATGTCGATTCATATTGAGGAGCAGCAAGCGCTTTTGAATGATGCCTTTACGGTTGAAAGTTAATCATATATGTGGAGCCTAAACCGCTATGCTAAGCGCCTAACGGTTTATAGTATGTTCACGTTATATTTTTTTAGGTTTAGTTGTTTAAGATTTAAGATTTAAGGTTAAAAGGTTAAGAGACAAAACTGAGGATTTCCCATGGCGGTTGAAATAAAAGCACCACAATTTCCAGAGTCAGTGGCTGATGGCACTATCGCCACCTGGCATAAGCAGCCCGGTGAAGCGGTCTCAAGAGATGAGTTACTGGTCGATATTGAAACAGACAAGGTCGTGATTGAGGTTGTGTCACCCTGTGACGGTGTTCTGGAATCGATTCAAAAAAGTGAAGGGGATACGGTTGTCAGTTTAGAGCTGATTGCAAAGGTTAAAGAGGGCCCGGCGGATGCAGCACCTGCTTCAACTGCAAGTGAAGAGCATAAAGCAGCGTCTGAGCAGGGGGCTAGCGATCAAAGCGCTGAGTCTTTGAGTCCTGCAGTACGAAAGCTGATTGCTGAAAAGGGTCTCGATTCAACTCAGATAAAAGGGACAGGTCGTGGTGGTCGATTAACAAAAGAGGATGTTGAGGCACATCTTGCAGCAGACTCTTCACCATCAACGGCACAGACTGCAACAACGCTCTCTGAGCCTTCTAAGCAGGCGAGGGCGGCACAACCTGAGGCTGCGGTGATGAAATTAGCTGAAGGGGGACGAGAAGAGAGGCGTGTGCCGATGACGCGTTTAAGGGCGCGTGTTGCTGAGCGTTTGATGGAGGCTAAAAATAACACCGCCATGCTCACAACATTTAACGAAGTTAATATGGCGCCGATTATGAATATGCGTAAGCAGTACAAAGAGGCGTTCGAAAAAACTCATAATGTTAAGTTGGGCTTTATGTCTTTCTTTGTGCGTGCAGCGGTAGAGGCGTTAAAACGCTTTCCGGCCGTTAATGCATCCATTGATGGCAATGACATTGTTTACCATGGCTTTTATGATGTGGGTGTTGCCGTCTCATCCGATCGTGGTTTAGTGGTGCCCGTGCTGCGTGATGCAGACAGTAACAGTTTGGCGGAAACAGAGCAGCAGATTATTGCTTATGGTAAAAAAGCAAAAGAGGGCCGGCTCTCTATTGACGAGATGACGGGGGGTACCTTTACCATTTCCAATGGGGGGGTTTTTGGTTCTTTGATCTCAACGCCGATTTTAAACCCACCGCAGACAGCGATCTTAGGCATGCATAAGATACAGGATCGGCCTATGGCGGTGAATGGCGAGGTGAAGATCTTACCCATGATGTATTTAGCGCTCTCTTATGATCACCGACTGATTGATGGTAAAGAGGCCGTTCAATTCCTGGTGACGATTAAAGAGCTGATAGAAGATCCCGCAAAACTACTGCTAGAGCTTTAAACGGCCCTCAGCGGCTCTAAACGGCTCTAAAAGGGATGGTTTTACAGTTTTAATCAGCGGACAAATAACGCACTTCGCCCATGGTATGGCCAAGCAGTGGCGTAAGCGAGTGAGGGTAAATAAATGAGTAACGAATCGAGTAGAGAGTTTGATGTTGTTGTGATTGGCGGTGGCCCTGGAGGGTATGCGGCTGCAATTAAAGCAGCACAATTGGGTCTGAATACAGCCTGCATCGAAAAGCGTAAGAACCGAGATGGGCAGCCTGCTTTGGGTGGTACTTGCCTAAATGTAGGGTGCATTCCATCAAAGGCACTGTTAGATAGCTCGTATAAGTATGCGGAAGCAAAACATGAGTTTGAGGTGCATGGCATTCATGTCAAAGATGTCAAAGTCAATCTTAAAGAGATGATGAAGCGCAAGGATACCATTGTCGGTAACCTGACTCATGGCATTACGGGTCTCTTCAAAAGCAATAAAGTGACCTGGCTTCAGGGAACAGGTCGTTATATGGGGCAGAAGCGAGTGGAGTTTACACCGCATGACGGTGATGCCGAAGAGGTGAGTGCGGAGCATATTATCCTCGCCAGTGGCTCAGAACCGATCAATATTCCAGTAGCGCCCTTGCAAGATGATTTAATTGTCGACTCCACCGGTGCTTTGGAATTTGAGAAGGTGCCTCAGTCACTGGGTGTTATTGGTGCCGGGGTGATCGGTCTGGAGTTGGGCAGCGTATGGAATCGCCTCGGGTCCCGTGTTGTTGTGTTGGAAGCGCAGGACGCTTTTTTACCGATGGTTGATCAGCAGGTCTCGAAAGAGGTGATGAAAACACTGGGTAAGCAGGGTATGGATATTCGTTTGGGTGCGCGTGTCACGGGCTCGGACATTGAGGATGGTCGTGTCAAGGTGATGTACTCTGATGCAGAAGGTGAGCAGTCGATTACCGTGGACAAATTGATTGTGGCGGTTGGGCGCAGGCCTTATACGGAGAACCTATTGGGCCCGGGTTGTGGTGTTAATTTGGATGAGCGAGGTTTTATCCATGTGAACAGTCGCTGTCGAACCAATATTCCGAATGTCTATGCCATCGGTGATATTGTTCGTGGGCCTATGTTGGCGCATAAAGCAACAGAAGAGGGCGTGATGGCGGCTGAGGTGATTGCCGGGCATAAGCCGAGCCTAAACTATGATGCCATTGCCTCGGTTATTTATACCCATCCTGAGGTTGCTTGGGTGGGAGTGAGCGAGCAGCAGGCGAAAGCCAGTGGTGAGAACTATAAAACAGGTACCTTCCCATTTGCAGCAAATGGTCGTGCGATGGCTGCCAATGAGACGGGCGGTTTCGTCAAGGTGGTGGCTCAGGCCGACACGGATCGTTTGCTCGGTGTCCATATTGTTGGCCCTCAAGCCTCTGAGATTATCATGCAGGCTGTTATTGCACTGGAGTTTGGCGCAAGTGTTGAGGATCTTCAGTTAATGGTCTTTTCTCATCCAGGGCTCTCAGAGGCTTTGCATGAAGCTGCGCTTGCCGCGGATAACAAGGCTATTCATATTGCACCGCGCCGTGCCAGAAAAAAATAGTTCAACAGGCCCTCTGAAGAGGGCCTGTTTTAATTAATGGCAAAATACAGCATGTGCCGGGAGAGTAGGGTTTTATAGCAGGGTTTTATAGGTGAGTGTTATAGGTGAGTGTTATAGGTGAGTGTTATAGGTGAGTGTTATAGGTGAATGTTATAGGTGAATGTTATAGGTGAATGTTATAAGTAGCATGGATGCTTGAACGAAATTAGAAAGAGTAGAAAGCGTCGGCTGAAGAGGATTTTCAAACAGTAGAGGTGAAAAAGTAATATGAATTTACATGAGTACCAAGGCAAGCAGTTGTTTAAACGATATGGCCTACCTGTCTCTGAAGGTATTGCAGCCAGTACCGCTGAAGAGGCGGTGGCGGCTGCAGATGCAATCGGAGGGGATAAGTGGGTTGTCAAAGCCCAGGTGCACGCTGGAGGGCGTGGCAAAGCGGGCGGAGTGAAGTTGGTCAGCAGTAAAGAGGAGATTCGCGCCTTTGCCGAGTCGATGCTGGGTACGCGATTGGTGACCTATCAGACGGATGAGTCGGGCCAGCCTGTAAATCGAATATTGTTGGAGGCCTGCACCGATATTGATCAAGAGCTCTATCTTGGTGCTGTCGTTGACCGTGCTACTCGCAGTATCACCTTTATGGCCTCGACAGAAGGGGGGGTTGAAATTGAGAAGGTGGCGGAAGAGACGCCCGAGAAAATCCTAAAAGCACAGATTGATCCACTGGTGGGTGGTCAGCCTTATCAAGGCCGTGAGCTCGGTTTTCAGCTCGGCTTGAACCCAAACCAGGTTAAACAATTTACCAAAATCTTTTTGGGTTTGGCGAAGATGTTTATCGAAAAAGATGTCTCACTGATTGAAATTAACCCTTTGGTCATCACTAAAAGTGGTGATCTTCACTGCTTGGATGCTAAGGTGGTGATCGACGGCAGTGCGGTTTTTCGCCATAAAGATCTGCAAGAGATGGAAGACCCATCTCAAGAGGATGAGCGTGAACGGCGTGCAGCGGAATGGGATCTGAATTATGTTTCTCTCGATGGCAGTATTGGCTGTATGGTGAACGGTGCAGGTCTGGCTATGGGGACCATGGATTTGGTGAAGCTCAAAGGTGGTGCACCCGCAAACTTCCTTGATGTGGGTGGCGGTGCAACGAAAGAGCGTGTGACAGAGGCGTTTAAAATTATTTTATCGGATGATAAGGTAAAAGCCATTTTTGTCAATAACTTTTGCGGTATTGTTCGCTGTGACCTGATTGCCGATGGCGTAATCGGTGCTGTCGAAGAGGTGGGAGTGAATGTGCCCGTTGTTGTTCGGCTTGAAGGCAATAATGCTGAGCTGGGTGCAAAAAAGTTGGCGGACAGTGGCTTAAATATTATTGCAGCCACCTCTTTTGATGATGCGGCTGAACAGGCCGTGAACGCAGTAGCGGGGGCTTAAGCAGATGAGTGTATTGATCAATAAAGATACTAAAGTAATTTGTCAGGGTTTTACAGGTTCTCAGGGTACGCTGCACTCTGAACAGGCCATTGCTTACGGCACGCAGTTGGTTGGAGGCGTGACGCCTGGAAAAGGTGGTCAGGTCCACCTTGATCGTCCGGTCTTTAATACGGTCAAGGAGGCGGTTGCAGAGACAGGGGCAACCGCTTCGGTGATCTATGTACCGGCGCCTTTTTGTAAAGACTCGATTCTAGAAGCAGCCGATGCCGGTATCGAGTTGATCGTCTGCATCACGGAAGGGATACCGGCGCTCGATATGCTGTATGTGAAAGAGTACATTGTGCGAAAAGGCAATATACGATTGATCGGGCCCAACTGCCCAGGTGTGATTACGCCTGGTGAGTGTAAAATTGGCATTATGCCAGGTGATATCCATAAACAAGGTCGTGTTGGCATTGTCTCACGTTCCGGTACGCTCACCTATGAAGCGGTGAAGCAGACCAGCGTACTGGGGTACGGCCAATCGACATGCATTGGTATTGGAGGGGACCCTATTCCTGGTACCACATTTATTGATGCTTTGTCTCTTTTTCAGGATGATGATCAAACGGAAGCCATTGTGATGGTCGGTGAAATTGGAGGAACAGCTGAAGATGAGGCGGCCGAGTATATTAAACAGCATGTGACTAAACCGGTTGTCTCCTATATTGCAGGTGTTACAGCCCCTCCTGGAAAGCGTATGGGGCATGCGGGTGCAATCATCGCGGGTGGTAAAGGCACGGCGGCTGAGAAGTTTGCAGTGCTGGAGGCCGCCGGGGTTAAAACCGTTCGCAACCCTGCGGAGATTGGTCTCGGCATTAAAGAGGTGTTAGGCTAAAGTGGCTGTTGATATATTGGCATCTTGAATAGTTAAAACAGATAAAACACGCATATAAATAAGAAGGGTTAGGCCTGTTGTGTTCGGGGCTAACCCTGTCTGCCTCCTCTAAACCTTGTAATACCTGTAAGTCTTAAACAGTGGATGTTGGGTAATTTTTAAATGGAATGCATTATGATAACAAGTAGTAATAAATGATAGAAAGTGATAAGAATAGAGAATATTATAATGTTTTGTAATATCGTATACCTTGTGAGAAGTAGATGGTTTCCTCGTTTCTGATTGATATTATTGTCCTATTGTTGGCAGCGGTTGTTCTGGTGCCCATCGCTCAGGCGTTAAAGTTGGGATCCGTCACAGGCTTTCTTATCGCGGGTGTGATTGCGGGCCCCCCCGGTTTGGGTGTAATTGGCAACATTGATGAGATCAGCCATCTTGCAGAAATGGGCGTTATTTTGCTGCTCTTTATCATTGGTGTCGAGCTGAGACCGACACGCCTATGGTTGATGCGACGCTTGGTCTTTGGGTTAGGCACTTTGCAGGTGGTCATTACAGGTGTCATACTGTCGTGCGTCTGTTACCTCTTCTTTGGGGTGACGCTCAATGAGGCCATTTTGATCGGCCCTGCATTGGCGCTCTCGTCGACGGCTTTTGTCCTTCAGATACTGCTTGAAAGGCGCTCGTTAACCAGTGTCTATGGGCGTGCCTCCATTGCTATTCTGCTTCTTCAAGATCTGGCGGTGATTCCACTGATTACATTGGTCCCCTTATTGGCTGCGCCGGAGTGGAATGTGGGGGTGGATATTGGTGTCGCCATTGTCGAAGCGGCTCTGATCGTCGGTCTGGTGATTTTTGTAGGGCGCTATATGTTGCAGCCGGTGATGCACCGTATTGCTCTCTCGGGTAATCCAGATATTTTTACGGCCTTCTCAATATTGTTGGTGGTGGGGACCGCCCTGCTTACTGAGCATTTTGGTTTATCCATGGGGTTAGGCGCGTTTTTGGCGGGCCTACTTATCTCAGACTCCTCGTATCGTCATCAGATGAAGGCTGAAATTCAGCCGTTTCGAGGGCTGTTGCTTGGCCTCTTCTTTATGTCTATGGGGATGTCGATTGATCTCGGGCTGCTCTATCAGAATCCACTCTTTATGTTAGGTTCTGTTCTGTTGCTTCTATTTATAAAAATCGTTGTGTTGATACCGATTGCACATCTGTTTGGTATTCGAGATAAGCATCAAATAGCGGTATCGTTGCTGCTCTCACAGAGCGGAGAGTTTGCTTTGGTGCTCTTCTCTCTGGCGCACGAAGTCAACGTGCTCTCTTATGACGTCTACAATCACCTTCTGTTGATTATCTTGTTGAGCATGTTGGCGACGCCTCTGTTTGCCAGTGTGGCTGCTCGAATATCGAGCCGCTCAGCCCGGCCACCGAAAGCCTCTGAAATACCGTCTCCTGAAACGGCCCCCATTGTGATTGCTGGGTTTGGTCGGGTAGGGCGCCGAATTGGTGAAATATTGTCGCTTACTGGAAAACCGTATGTTGCTATTGAGATGGATCCGGCTGTTGTTGAAGAGCAGAGCCAAAAGGGGTTTCCAATCTATTACGGTGATGTTCACAACCCAGGGGTTTTGCAGTCTCTAGGTATTGAGCATGCGGAGTTGATCATTGTTACGGTCAATGACCCGAAGATTGGCGTTGAGCTGGTCGCCGCCATTCGAGACAATGATGAGGAAGTGACCATTTATGCACGTGGTCATGGTTTGGCTCAATGCATTAAGCTAAAACAGGCGGGCGCCAATCATGTGGTGTCTGAAAATATTGAGGCAAGCTTGGAGCTTGCCCATTTGGCGCTTGTTGATGTGGGGGTCGAAGAGAAGAAGCGCGACGCGATCATACATGACTTTCGACACAAATACCGTTTGCAGATCGATGATGCAGTCAATGCTCAAGAGCATCGGTAGGGGCCGCCAAAGGCCACTTATCACTTATCACTTATCACTTATCGGCGTCCTTCCATCAGCCCCTTGATGGATTGGGTCAGGTCTGCTGGCAGCAGAACAATCTTTGAGTTATCCGATTGTGACAGCTCTTTTACGCTCTCTATGTAGCGCTCCCCAAGCATAAACATGACGGGGAGCTCCCGATCTTGGATCGCTTCAGCAACGCGCTCAATTGCAACTTGATTGGATTTGGCTAGTACAATGTTCGCTTCTGCATCACGTCGTGAGGCTTCTAAGCGTCCCTCTGCCTCTAAGATGGCTGCGGACTTCTCTCCTTCTGCGCGTGTTACCGTTGCCCGGCGCTGCCGTTCGGCTGCTGCCTGCTCTTCCATAGCGTGTTGCATCGTTTGAGAGGGGTTAATGTCTTGGATCTCAACCGTTTTTAGGGTAATGCCCCAATCGGAGATGTCATCTGAAATAGCCATTTTGAGTTTGGTTTTTATATGGTCACGCGAGGAGAGAGCATCATCCAGCGACATCTCACCCACTATGGAGCGCAGAGAGGTCTGAATTAAGTTGCGTATCGCAAGCCGGTAATCTTCTACGCCGTAGACCGCTTTTTCCGGTGAGACAATGTTGATGTATGAGACAGCATTGGTGATGATGACGGCGTTATCCTTGGTGATCACATCTTGCGAGGGAATATCCAGAACAATGTCTTTTGTCGATACTTTATAAGCAACCGTATCAAAATAGGGGATGATAATATTGAGGCCCGGACCGAGCGTTGTGTGAAACTTCCCCAGCCGTTGCACGACAAATTTGGATCCCTGAGGAACGATGCGTACACCCAGTGAGATGGTGACAACAATCATTATAAAGAATATTGAAACGAGTACAATGCCTGCCATGCTGCTGCTCTCCATTGTTGTGTAAGCCCCGTTGTGTAAGTTATGTTGTGTCAGTGCTCAAATGCGTTGTGAGGTTTTTGAGTTCAGAGTTTGAATTCAGAATTTGAGTTTATCATGTTAAAGAGAGCCTCTATTTTTTGGCGACCAGGAGAGTATTTCCGGTTATTCCGTGAACAATAACCTTGTCTCCAGGGTGAATCTCTGCAGGGCTGGCTAGGCGCTCTGTGCTCTGTGTGTTTTTTGCTTCTGAGCGCTCTGCGGTCACGGAAGAGGTGCTGCTCTCACTCTCTTCATCCTGAATGCTTGGGTCAACCAAGATGAAAGGCCACTCGTCATCGCCCAGCAAAGCGGGCGTAAAGCGTGCGAGGCCGTGCCGACCGCCGGTAGGTGCCTTGATGACATAGCCTGTTTCACCCTGAATAGCCTCTTTGGCGATGCCTGCAGTGGTTTTATCTTTCATGGTTTGACGAAAATACTTAAACCACAAAAACGTTGCAACGGAGGAGCTGACTGACCAGATAAAGAGCTGTAATCGAAAGTCGAGACCGTTCATCAGCCAGTCTAAGCTGGCGACTAAAATGGCGCCCAAGCCAAACCAGATGGCCGTAAAGCTGGGAAGAAAGATCTCGGCCAAAATAAGCAGCATGCCAAATGCCATCCAGTGCCAGGGTTCTAACATGTTATTGGGGCTCCGTTACTATGAATAGTCGTGTTCAGCCGCAGTGGTTATTTAAGTGACAGTGGTGAGTAAGGATTAACACTGCTAACCCAGTGATTAGCAAACTGCTACAGAGTATACGTGAAGTGTTTTGGTTTTTCTAGTCTGCCTGCTTTCGTCGTTGGCTTTCGTAGAGGCTGTTTCTACTGGATTAAATGCTGATTGGTTAAGATAAGAGTACGATAAGTGGTAGCCAATTATATAAACTGCCTATATAATTAGCGCCCAAAATTCCTAGGACTTAATGATTCGGTATTTTTGGTGCTCTTGATTAGCGCTCTATTCGGTATTTTATGCCGTGTAGGCTGTGCAGGGTAGGGCAAGGCCCTCTGATTTAGAGGCAAAAGCTGAAAATGTGGTCTAAGTTTTAACAAGTTCTACGTGTTGATTTTATAGTGCTGATGGATGCATGCCTCTAAATTTTGTGCTTGATTGAGGTTTGAGTCTGAAGGCTTGAGGCTGAATGAAGGCTTAATTGAGCCGCCAGGCATATGTAGAAAGCAGTATAAAATTGACAACCACTCATAGCTGTACCTACTGGTTTACAGATTGAAAAAGTTGGTTATACGATATGATCAAAATTAAGAGGGGCCTTACTGTCCCTATTACAGGATCTCCTACTCAAACGATTCATAAAGGCCCAACCGTTAGAACCGTTGCCCTTATTGGTACGGACTATGTTGGTATGAAGCCGACCATGCTTGTAAAAGAGGGTGATACCGTTAAGTGCGGTCAGGCCCTTTTTGAAGATAAAAAGAACCCCGGCATTCTATTTACGGCACCCGCATCCGGTCAGATTGCCGCGATCAATCGTGGTCACAAGCGTGTCCTACAGTCGGTTGTCATCGATATTAAAGAGAGATCTGGAGAGGGCGAAGTCTTTGCTCACTACAAAGAGGGTGAAATCGATCAGTTAGAGGGTGCCCTGGTTGAAGAAAACTTGGTGAAATCAGGGCTCTGGACAGCATTGCGCACTCGACCCTTTAGTCGAGTCCCTGCCTTAGGCAGTCGTCCGAACTCCATCTTTGTCAATGCAATGGATACCAACCCATTATCTGCTAACCCTGAAGTCGTATTAAAACAAGAGGGCTGGGGTCAATCCTTTGTAATGGGGCTGCGCACTTTAAAACGGCTGACGGATGGTAAGGTGTTTCTATGTAAAGCCCCTAATGCCAATATTCCCACGGCAAGCTGTGTCACCGAGGAGACGTTTGAGGGCCCTCACCCAGCGGGTCTCGCAGGCACTCATATACACCACCTTGATCCGGTCAGTTCAGAAAAAACAGTTTGGACGATCAACTATCAGGATGTTGTAGCCATTGGTCGCCTCTTTATCGAAGGCAAGCTGTTTACAGATCGTGTTGTCGCGTTAGCTGGACCACAAGTCACCGAACCACGGCTGGTGACCACCCGATTAGGGGCCTCCACCGATGAGTTGACGGCGGGTCAGCTGCAACAGGAGGAGAATAGAGTGATTTCGGGCTCCGTTCTCAATGGCTTTCATGCACGCAGTGCGCATGCGTTCTTAGGGCGTTACCATCAGCAAGTGAGCGTCATCCAAGAAGGGCGCGAACGTTTCTTATTGGACTTTTTCCGTTTAGGGGTCAATAAGTTCTCGGTCTTAAATACGTTTATCTCTAAATTAACCCCTCAGAAGCGGTTCTCATTTACCTCGGCCTCTAACGGCAGCCCGCGTGGTATGGTTCCTGTGGGTGCTTATGAGCGTGTTATGCCTCTGGATATATTGCCGACACAACTGCTTCGCGCTCTGATTGTTGGGGACAGCGTCTCAGCTCAAGAGTTAGGGTGCCTAGAGCTTGACGAAGAGGACTTAGGCCTCTTGACCTTTGTCTGCCCCTGTAAATATGAATATGGACCCATCCTTCGGGACAACCTTACATCGATTGAGCAGGAGGGGTAGAGCACGATGCCGATTAAAAAGTTCTTTGAGCGAATTGAACCCGAGTTCCATAAAGGCGGGCGTTTTGAGAAATGGTATCCAGTCTTTGAGATGTTTGATACTTTTCTCTACAGTCCCAGTATTATCACCCGTGGTGCTGCACACATTCGTGACAGCTTAGACCTGAAGCGCATCATGATCCTTGTTTGGATTGCCACCTTTCCTGCGATGTTCTTCGGGATGTACAATGTTGGCTTTCAGGCGAACACGGCGATGGTGGAGCTTGGGCTAACAGAAGTAGAAGGTTGGCGTGGTGCGATCATCTCAATGTTGGCAGGCCATGATCCAAACAGTCTCTGGGATAATGTTATATATGGTGCGGCCTACTTTGTACCTATCTATATCGTTACCTTTGCCGTGGGCATCGCATGGGAAATTCTGTTCGCGGTCAAGCGCAATCATGAGGTCAATGAAGGTTTCTTTGTCACCTCTGTTCTGTTTGCTCTGATCTGCCCCCCATCCGTTCCTCTTTGGCAGGTTGCTCTGGGCATCAGCTTTGGTGTTGTGATCGGTAAAGAGGTATTTGGTGGAACTGGTAAGAACTTCTTAAACCCTGCTCTGACAGGGCGAGCCTTCTTATTCTTTGCCTATCCTGCACAGATGTCAGGCGATGCAGTCTGGACAGCGGTTGATGGCTATACCGGTGCAACGCCGCTGGGTATTGTCGCAGCAGATGGCCTGGCCGGACTCGAAGAGGCAGGCATCAGCTGGATGAGTGCCTTTATCGGTAATATTCCTGGCTCAATTGGTGAAACGTCGACACTGATGATCCTACTAGGCGGCGCACTGCTTCTTGCTACTGGTATCGCTTCTTGGCGCATTGTTGCAGGTGTTATGATCGGAATGGTCAGTATGGCAACCGTCTTCAATATGGTGGGCAGTACAACCAATCCTATGTTTGAAATGCCGTGGACCTGGCACTTGGTCACCGGTGGGTTTGCCTTTGGTATGATCTTTATGGCAACGGACCCTGTCTCAGCATCAATGACTCACGCTGGCCGCTGGGTATTCGGTATTCTTATCGGTGTCATGGTAACGCTTATTCGTGTCGTGAATCCTGCCTTTCCTGAGGGCATGATGCTTGCGATCCTGTTTGCAAACCTATTTGCACCTCTGATCGATTATTTTGTGGTCCAAGCTAATATTAAACGCAGGGGGCTGAGAAATGTCTAATAAGGAAAGTGTATCCAAAACCATAACAGTGGCTGCGGCAGTCTGTCTTGTCTGTTCCATTATTGTCTCGACGGCAGCGGTTGTTTTAAAACCAAAGCAACAGGTGAACAAAGCCCTAGATAAGAAGCAAAATATACTTGCTGCTGCAGGCTTGAGTGATCCCAATAAAAGTGTTGACGAGCTGTTTGAACAGATCGAAATTCGTATCGTCGACATTGCCAGCGGTGATTATGTTGATGTAGAAGACCCTGGTGGCTACGATCAGCGTAAAGCCGCTAAAGACCCTGAGATGGGTGTTATCCTTGATGGGGATATCGATATTGCAGGCATCAAGCGTCAAGCTAAGCGAGCGACGGTCTATTTAGCGAAAAATGAGGCGGGTGAGCTGGATTCCATCATACTGCCCGTTCATGGCTATGGGCTTTGGTCGACGCTCTACGGTTTTCTTGCGCTGGAAGTTGATGGTAATACCATTAAAGGCCTGGGCTTTTATGACCATGCTGAGACCCCTGGGCTGGGTGGAGAGGTGGATAACCCGAAATGGAAAGCACAGTGGCCAGGTAAAAAGCTGTTTGATGCAGAAGGAAACCCGGCGATTACTCTGTATAAAGGCACGGTTGATAGCGCAACGCCCAATGCAGAGGTCAAGTTTGATACGCTTTCTGGGGCTACCATTACCAGTCGAGGTGTTGAGAACTTAATGCGGTATTGGGCTGGTGATCACGGCTTTGGCCCATACTTACAGAACATCCATAAGCAGTTTGCTAAAGAGGGGGTATAAGGCCATGTCAGATAAAAAAGAGATTCTGCTCGGACCTATCTTTGATAACAACCCCATTGCCTTGCAGATTTTGGGTATCTGTTCGGCATTGGCCGTCACATCCAACCTCAATACCACCTTGACCATGTGCATCGCGTTAACCGCGGTCACGGCGTTTTCCAACCTCTTTATCAGCGCCATCCGAAATCAGATACCGAGCAGCATACGGATCATCGTTCAGATGACCATTATTGCATCGCTGGTTATTGTTGTGGATCAGATCCTGAAAGCCTTTGCCTACAGTACCAGTAAGCAGCTCTCCGTTTTTGTCGGCTTAATCATTACCAACTGCATCGTAATGGGAAGAGCGGAAGCGTTTGCTATGAAGAACCCACCTTCGGTCAGCTTTATTGATGGAATAGGCAACGGTTTGGGCTACAGCGCCATTCTATTAGGGCTAGGCGTTGTGCGTGAGCTCTTTGGTGCGGGCAAGCTCTTTGGCATTGAGGTGTTCCAGTTGATCAATGAGGGTGGTTGGTATAATCCGAATGGTCTACTGCTTCTACCGCCCAGCGCATTCTTCCTTATCGGCCTATTTATTTGGGCAATCCGCGCTTGGAAACCTAAGCAGGTTGAAGAGAAAGAGTATCGATTGGCACCCCATTCACGCACAAGTGAAGCGTTTTAGGGCGTAAAGGAGAAGCAGACTATGTTTGAACACTATTTAAGCCTATTTATCCGTGCCGTATTTGTTGAAAATATGGCGCTCGCATTCTTCTTGGGGATGTGTACTTTTATTGCGGTCTCTAAGAAAATTAAGACCTCATTTGGTTTAGGTGTCGCGGTTATTGTTGTTTTGACCATTACGACGCCGGTGAACAACCTCCTGTATAACCACCTTCTGCGTGAAGGCGCACTCGCTTGGGCGGGCTACCCAGATGTCGATTTAAGCTTTCTGGGTCTGCTCTGTTACATCGGTGTGATTGCGGCTATGGTGCAGATCTTGGAGATGGCGCTTGATAAATATGTGCCGGTTCTCTATAACGCATTGGGTATTTTCTTGCCTTTGATTACCGTAAACTGCGCAATTTTAGGCTCCTCTCTCTTTATGGTAGAGCGAGACTACACCTTAGGTGAGAGTGTTGTGTTTGGTTTTGGGGCCGGTACCGGTTGGGCGCTTGCCATCGTGGTATTAGCAGGCATTCGAGAGAAATTAAAGTACAGCGATGTTCCAGAAGGTCTGCGCGGGTTGGGTATTACCTTTATTACCGTAGGTTTAATGTCGCTTGGCTTTATGTCATTTTCCGGAATTTCTCTTTAATAACGATTATTGGAGCCTTTTTTAATGGATATCACCATAGTCCTTGGCGTAGTTATGTTCACAGCCGTGGTGCTGTCGCTGGTTGGCGTTATTCTTGCCGCGCGGTCCCGGTTGGTTAGCACAGGCGATGTGCATATAAAAATTAATGATGATGAAGGTAAGTCGGTGGATGTGCCTGCCGGTGGTAAGCTGCTGGGCGCCCTTGCGGATCAGAAGATTTTTGTATCTTCTGCCTGTGGTGGGGGCGGTACCTGCGCGCAGTGTAAAGTGGTTGTGAAAGATGGCGGTGGTGATATTTTGCCAACTGAAGAGGGACACTTTACACGCAGAGAGATCAAAGATGGCTGGCGCCTCTCCTGCCAGGTTGCGGTTAAGCAAGATATGGAGATTGAGCTGGATGAAGCCTTCTTTGGTGTGAAAAAGTGGGAGTGCACAGTTGAGTCTAACAACAACGTCGCGACGTTCATTAAAGAGCTGTCTTTGAAGCTTCCTGAAGGTGAGAATGTTGACTTCCGTGCGGGTGGCTATGTTCAGCTTGAGTGCCCACCTCATGAGGTGGACTATAAAGACTTCGAGATTGAAGAGGAGTATCGTGGTGATTGGGAGCGATTTAACCTCTTTAGCCACCGTTCCAAAGTCAATGAAACAACCATCAGAGCCTACTCAATGGCCAACTACCCTGAAGAGAAGGGTGTATTGAAATTCAACATTCGTGTTGCAACGCCTCCTCCAGGCTCTGAAGGCATCCCGCCGGGTAAAATGTCCTCTTGGGTATTTAATTTGAAACCAGGTGATAAAGTGACAGTGTATGGGCCTTTTGGTGAGTTCTTTGCTAAAGAGACCGATGCAGAGATGGTCTTTATCGGTGGGGGTGCTGGAATGGCACCGATGCGCGCACACATCTTTGATCAGTTGAAGCGACTGAAGAGCAAGCGAAAGATATCCTTCTGGTATGGTGCGCGGAGCCTGCGCGAGATGTTCTATGAGGATGACTACAATGGCTTGCAGGAAGAGTGCGAGAACTTTAAGTGGCATGTCGCCCTGTCTGATCCTCAACCTGAAGATAATTGGGAAGGTTATACTGGCTTTATCCATCAGGTACTCTACGAGAACTACCTTAAGGATCACCCGGCTCCCGAAGATTGCGAGTTCTATATGTGTGGACCACCGATGATGAACGCTGCGGTCATCAAGATGCTGGAAGATCTTGGTGTTGAGCGTGAGAACATCTTTCTGGATGACTTTGGTGGCTAGTGCCATGAGCACAGAAAAAAGGAAGAAAAAAAAGGACGCTCTTATACGGCGTCCTTTTTTGTGCGCTTTTTCGTATCGATTGAGCGTGCTGCGTCTGATGCGCGGTATCATTCTCTGTATGGCCGTATTGCAGATAAATGGTTGTGACAGCAGCGAGCAGCATGGGCAAGATGGGCAAGATGAAGAGAGATCACTGGCTATATCAGGGCGTACCATGGGTACGACCTATAATATAAAAGTCTACCCGAACGGGGATGCCCCTAATGAATCGGCTGTCGATATAAGTATTGGTGCAGAAGAGCTTAAGGCAAAGGTACAATCAGAGCTTGATAGCATTAATGCAGCCATGTCGACCTATAAAGCAGACTCTGAACTCTCTCTACTGAACAGAGCAGAGGTTGGGCGCTGTCTGCCTTTATCCGATCCCCTCTACGATGTTATCAACGCATCACTCAAACTGAGTGATATCAGTCAGGGCTACTTTGATGTGACAGTAGGGCCCGCTGTTGATGCGTGGGGCTTTGGCCCTCTGGATGTCGTAGAATTGCCTGGTAAGGAGCGCCTGGTCGAATTGAGAGATTTGGTTGGTTACCAAGCGATCGAGCTGAATGAAGAGGCGCGCTGTTTGACCAAAAAAGCTCAGCGTCGAGTGGATCTTTCAGCGATTGCCAAAGGCTATGCAGTCGATCGGCTTGTCTTGCTGCTTCGAGGCTATGCCTTTTCGTCGTTTCTGGTCGAAGTGGGGGGTGAAGTGTGGGCCGAAGGTGAAAAGCCCGCAGGCAAAACATGGCGTATTGCTGTTGAAGCACCCTTGAAGCATGATCGGCGTATTCACTCAGCACTACAGTTAAAGAGCGTGGGTGTTGCCAGTTCGGGCGACTATCGAAACTATTATGAGCGTGATGGCAAAGCTTATTCGCATACGATTGACCCCCATACGCTCAGCCCTGTTGAACATCACTTGGTATCGGTGACGGTCTTGGCTAATTCCACCATGATGGCGGATGCTTGGGCAACGGCTTTGCTTGCGATGGGGGCAGAGAAAGGGTTGGATTTAGCTAAACAGGAAGGCCTGGCCGCTCTATTAATAGAACGCAACAGCAATGGCCATCTGAAATCCTATCAGACAGCCGCTATAAAACCCTACTTAGGAAACGATTAACAAAAACGATTAACAAAAGCGGTTAACAAAGACGGTTAACCATGAGGAGAGCACCCGTATGAGCACCTTGATTATTACATTTTTCGCCATGGCCATCTTTATATCCATTATGGCTGTAGGTGTTATTTTTGGTCGTGAGCCGTTAAAAGGCTCCTGTGGTGGGCTGAATAAGGTGGGTATTGATGGCAAATGTGAAATTTGTGGAAAAGAGCCCGATAGTTGTGAAACTGCCGATTCGGGTACCACTAAAAAAGCAACGACGAACCGGGCTACGGCACTTGCCTATGATCCACTGAAAAAGCCAGAAAGTGACTAAGTAATGACTAAGTAGTGACTAAGTAAAAAAACTGTTTTAAAAATAAACAAATAACGTCTATAAATAATAAATATAAGAAAGATCAGGGCTATCAGCGTAAATCGAAAGACAGCCTAAATCGACAGCCTAAATCGGCACGCATAATATGGCTTAATAATATTAAAGGAATCAAAACAGAGAGAATAAGGAATAAATATGCCATCACAGTTTGATATGGTCATGATAGGTGCAGGCCCTGCCGGTGAAGGGTGTGCGATGCGTGCCGCGAAGCAGGGAAAGCGAGTTGCGGTAGTCGATGAGAAGACAGCGGTTGGTGGAAATTGCGCGCATTTAGGCACCATTCCCTCTAAGGCATTACGCCACTCGGTGCGGCAGATTATGCGATTTAATACCGATCGGATGTTTCGTGATATTGGCGAACCAAAATTCTTCTCATTTCCTCAGGTGCTAAAACGTGCAGAACAGGTTATGCAGAAGCAGGTTGATATTCGCACAACGTTTTATGCGCGTAACCGTATCACACTTTTTCGAGGTCGAGCACGTTTTACCAGCAGCCATACATTGGAGGTGTTAACCGGTGATGGTGTGACAGAAACACTCAACGCTGAGCATATTG
>JAYPBG010000018.1:14723-20411 GCA_038124075.1 Gammaproteobacteria bacterium | reverse complement strand
GTTTTATTCAAATCAGTACAGATGCCTTTCAGATGACCATAGATCTCTTGGGGGGGGATATTGTCGAAGCGAACTTGCGAAAATACCCTGTGGATGTTGATCGGCCTGACACACCGTTTGAGTTATTAAATAACAGTAATGGGCGTAGGTACATTGCTCAGAGTGGTGTTATCGGACGATCAGGAAAAGATTTAGATGCCGAAGCGGGTCGGCCACTTTATAGAGCGGATAAGCATGAATACCGTATGACTGGAGATCGCTTAGAAGTGGTGCTCCGGTACGAAGGTGCTAACGACCTTGCAGTTAAAAAGATTTTTCACTTTGTAAAAGGTGATCATCTTGTAGAAGTCTCTTATGAAATTACAAACAACATGAGCGAAGAACGTTGGGTCGGTGCTGCGTTTTCGCAGCTTAAACGCCAAGGTTTTCCGGATCCCAGTACAGGTGGCTTTACCAGTGCAACAACATTTTTAGGGGCTGCGTATTGGAGGCCAGACGAAAAATTTAATAAATTAGATTTTGATGACATTCAAGAAGATGCAGAGAAAAGAGTGCAATCGCTTGATGAAAAAATTCGTGGTGGATGGATAGGTGTGATTCAGCACTACTTCTTAACCGCTTGGATCCCAAGTGGGCATGATTTGAATCACTATTACGCTAAATATCTAGCAAATAAAGATGAATACATTGTTGGCCTCACTTCGCCGACCGTTTCAGTTGAACCTGGAGAGACAAGAAAGATTAATGGTACTGCGTTATATGTCGGCCCCAAACTGCAAGATCGACTGGCTGATATTGCAGATGGGTTAGAGCTTTCTGTTGATTACGGCATTCTCTTTTTTATCTCCAGTCTTCTGTTCACCATCTTGAAGACCATATATGGTTTTGTCGGAAACTGGGGGTGGGCGATTGTATTGTTAACCGTCTTGATTAAAGTGGCGTTTTACGTGCCATCTGCTATGAGCTATCGCTCTATGGCAAACATTAGAAGGGTGCAGCCTGAGTTGTTGCGGTTGCGGGAGGTGCACTCAGAGGATAAACAGAAATTGTCACAAGAGATGATGAAGCTGTATCAGAAAGAGAAAATAAATCCGCTTGGCGGCTGTCTTCCAATTTTACTGCAGATGCCCGTTTTTATTGCGCTCTATTGGGCATTATTGGAGACTGTGGAACTGCGTCACGCAGAATTCATCTTCTGGATTGATGACCTCTCCTCTATGGATCCCTATTTTGTTCTTCCATTGCTTATGGGGGCGAGTATGTTTGTGCAGACGGCATTAAACCCAACACCACCGGATCCCATGCAAGCAAAAGTGATGAAGTTTATGCCGGTTATATTTACGCTCTTTTTCCTCTTTTTCCCTTCAGGTTTGGTACTGTACTGGTTGACGAATAATATTCTATCGATTGCTCAGCAGTGGTATATCACTAAAAAAATAGAGCAAGAAAACGCGTGAGCATGGATGGACGGACGATTGTTGCAATTGCGACACCACCGGGGCGTGGTGGTGTCGGCATTGTTCGCGTTTCTGGTCCTTTGGCTTTGGATGTTATTCGTCGATTGACTGCGCTGGTGAAACCGGACCCCCTGGTGGCTAGGCATGCTTACTTCTCTCCTTTAATGGATCTTTCTGGCGCTACAGTGGATGAAGCTTTGGTGCTGTTTTTTCCTGGACCTAACTCATTTACAGGGGAGGATATCGTAGAGTTTCACTGTCATGGTGGGCCTGTTATTTTGAATCAGGTGGTGGAGTCTGTTGTTGAGTGTGGTGCTGTTCGAGCTCAGCCTGGTGAGTTTTCTCAGCGTGCTTTTTTAAATGGTAAAATTGATTTAACCCAAGCAGAGGCCATTGCAGATCTGATTGACAGTACCTCCAAGTCAGCGGCGCGCTCTGCGATTCACTCTCTTCAGGGGCAGTTCTCTAAAAAAATCGATGCATTATTGAGTCATCTGATCTACCTTCGTACGTTTGTAGAAGCAGGTATAGATTTTAGTGATGAAGAGATCGATCTCCTCAATGATGTTCAACTAAAATCGCGTATCTCTGAGTTGGAAAATGAGCTTGCTCACCTTTTGAGTCAAGCCGAACAGGGGGTGATTCTTCGTGATGGCTTGAGGTTAGCCTTGATTGGAAAACCCAATGCGGGTAAATCGAGTCTTTTGAATGCCCTGGCAGGTGATGATGTGGCGATCGTTACCGATGTTGCAGGGACAACGCGCGATGTGCTGCGTGAATTTATCCATATTGATGGAATACCGGTTCATATTTCGGATACGGCCGGATTGCGCGAAAGCAGTGATGCAATTGAAGAGGAAGGAGTAAAACGAGCATGTCGAGAGTTTAATAATGCCAATAAAGTGCTTCTTGTTGTCGATGTGCATGAGTACTTAGAGATAAAAGAGAAACTTTTTCCGGACCCGCCAACCATCGACCACTTTTGGCCTCAGATGCCGGGAAGAGTGATTGAGCGACCTAAAGCGGATGATTGTATTTTGATTATCAATAAGATTGATTTGGTTGATCAGCCGGTAGAGGGGGGGGTGGTCGAGGGTGTTGTCACTCTTGAAGTATCCGCTAAAGAGCGTTTAGGTATGGACTTGATTACAGAGGCTCTGAAGCAGCAGATAGGTTATCAGGCTATAGATGGAACCTTCAGTGCCCGGTCTCGGCATGTAGACGTCCTAAAGCGTGTTTCGGAGTACATTAATTTATCCAAGGAACAGCTCTACCAATGTCAAGCTCCAGAGCTTTTCGCAGAAGATTTGCGCTTAGCTCAGCAGGCGCTTGGTGAGATAACGGGTGTGTTTCGCCCAGATGACCTATTGGGCAAGATATTTTCTACCTTCTGTATCGGAAAATAGTCCCGATGAGCCAATTAGCGCCAAAAATAGGTTGGAACATGATCAAATATGCGTTAATTTGGCGGTTCCCGCAAGGTTATTCACAGTTGTTCACAGGGTTATCCACAGGCTGGGCTTTGGTGTTTAGGGTTGGAGGGTTATTCTGCTTAAAAGAGTCGTTACGTAAGAGGGCTTTTGTATAGGCGGTGGGTGACTGGGTAAATATTAAAGCAAATATTCAGGCTAGTTAAATCAGAGTTGAATTATAGAGGTCTTGGCAAAATGAGTGCGCAAAGAGCTTATGACGTCATTGTTGTTGGTGGTGGTCACGCTGGCACAGAGGCGGCACTTGCGTCCGCGAGAGTCGGTCGTACACTGCTGCTGACGCAAAACATTGAAACGATTGGTCAAATGTCATGCAATCCAGCCATTGGTGGTATAGGGAAGTCGCATTTGGTGAAGGAGATTGATGCGTTAGGTGGGGCCATGGCGCTTGCTGCCGATCAAGGTGGCATTCAGTTTAGAGTGCTTAATGCCCGTAAAGGGCCTGCAGTACGGGCCACGCGTGCTCAAGCAGATAGGGCGCTTTATCGAGCGGCTATCCGTACGGCTGTTGATAACCAGGTCAACCTTTCAGTTTTTCAGCAGTCGGTTGATGACCTTATTGTCACGGGTGATCAAGTTCAGGGCATTGTGACTCAAATGGGGCTGCGCTTTACCGCGAAATCTGTCGTCATAACGACAGGGACATTTTTGGGCGGGAAGATTCATATTGGTGAAACGCAGCTGTCGGGTGGTCGTGCGGGAGACCCCCCCTCCATACGTCTGGCAGATCGATTGAGAGAGTTGCCTTTTAGGGTAGGGCGCTTAAAAACAGGTACCCCCCCTAGAATTGATGCTAAAACCGTCGATTTCTCAGTGATGACGCCGCAGCCGGGTGATCAACCAGAACCCGTGATCTCTTATCTTGGTACGGTAGATATGCATCCTAAACAAGTCGCCTGCCATATCACTCACACTAATCCACAAACACATGAAATTATCCACAACGGCTTGGACCGCTCCCCCCTCTATTCGGGGGTTATCGAGGGTATTGGACCAAGGTATTGCCCGTCGATTGAGGATAAAGTGATGCGCTTTTCAGATAAAGAGAGTCACCAGATCTTTGTTGAGCCAGAAGGTCTAGAGACCCATGAGCTCTACCCTAATGGTATATCGACCAGTTTACCTTACGATGTTCAAGAGGCATTGATCCACTCCATTTCCGGGTTTGAGCAGGCGCATATCACTCGTCCAGGTTATGCAATCGAGTATGATTTTTTTGACCCGCGAGATCTGCATTTAAGCTTAGAAACTAAGCCATTAAAGAATCTGTTTTTTGCTGGACAAATTAATGGGACAACAGGCTATGAGGAGGCGGGTGCACAGGGATTATTGGCGGGGTTGAATGCTGCGCAGCGTGCTAAGGAGAGAGAGGCTTGGATACCTCGTCGAGACCAAGCGTATATGGGTGTTTTGGTGGATGATCTGGTATGTTTGGGTACAAAAGAGCCTTATCGTATGTTTACCAGTCGGGCTGAATATCGCCTCACGCTGCGTGAAGATAATGCTGATCAACGCTTAACAGAAATAGGGCGTGAGTTAGGTTTGGTTGATGATGAACGGTGGGCGCATTACTGCAATAAACAAGAACAGCTCTCAAAAGAGAGTGAAAGGTTGGAAAAAACATGGGTCTTACCGCACCGAGAAGAGGGTAAGCGGGCAGAGGTTTTGTTGGGCAAGCCGCTCAGTCGTGAAGTGACATTAGCAGACCTTCTTAAGCGCCCAGAAATTAAGTATGAGGACATTCAGCATATCAGTGGTGCTGGAATTGATGATCGAGCTGTGAGTGATCAAATTGTCTTTAATATTAAATATGCCGGTTATGTTGAGCGTCAAAAAGAGGAGGTTGCGCGCATGCGCCGACAGGAGTCTACTCGCATTACTAAGGGGTTTGACTTTGATTCTGTGCACGGGCTTTCTAATGAAATTCGGCAGAAGTTGGGTGAAATTAGGCCCACCTCAATTGGGCAGGCTGCTCGTATTCCTGGTGTAACCCCGGCTGCGGTTTCACTTATCCTTGTTCACCTTAAAAAGCATCAGTTAATGGCTGGTCAGCATGAAGAGGCTTGAGCAGGTGGGTAGAGCGCATGAAATACTCGAGCAAGGGCTGAATAAGCTCGGATTGGATTTTGAGATCCAAAGTATTGATCGGTTGTTGGAGTATATTTTATTACTGAAAAAATGGAATAAAGCGTTCAATTTAACCGCGATTCAAGATCTTGAAGAGATGGTTGTTCGCCATCTTTTAGACAGTCTTGCTGTTGCACCCTATATTACAAAAGAGCGTTGCCTGGATGTTGGGACCGGTGCTGGGTTACCTGGGATACCTTTGGCTATTCTCTATCCTGAAAAACAGTTCTGCTTGTTGGATGGTAATTTTAAAAAAATAAGGTTTGTCCGTCAGGTGGTCGTTGAGTTACAGTTGTCAAATGTTGAGAGTATGAACTGTAGAGTAGAGATGCTGCGCAACGTGGATGAAGTTCGGCCATTTCCAATGATTATCTCTCGAGCTTTCTCCTCGCTAAACACGATGACTCAATTATGTTACCCTTTACTCGAAGCAAGAGGTGCATTGTTAGCCATGAAGGGAAAAGTGACTGAAAAAGAGCTTAATGAGCTGAAGATATCACCAAATGCCTCTTATGAAGTGACTGTAGAGCATTTAAATGTGCCTTTATTAAACGAAGAGCGGCATCTTGTTATTATTCAATAGAATGCAAAATGAAGGTCGGCAACATAAAGTG
>JAYPBG010000018.1:13935-14713 GCA_038124075.1 Gammaproteobacteria bacterium | reverse complement strand
CCTCTCTTGTGACTGTTCGAAAATCCGTCTTAATGGTGGATTTGGATCCACAGGGTAATGCTACGATGGGCAGTGGAATTGATAAAAACCAGCTTGAGTATTCAATCTATGATCTTCTTGCGGATGAGGCTTCAATAGAGACCTGTATACATGAAACGGCACCAGGCTATGATCTTTTACCGGCAAACGGCGATTTAACGGGTGCTGAGGTGTTGCTTTTAAATGAAGAGCAGAAGGAGTTTCGGTTAAAGAGAGCGCTCAAGGCCGTATCGGAGAAATATGATTACGTTATAATAGATTGCCCCCCCTCTTTGAACATGCTAACGGTGAATGCACTGGTGGCTTCAGATTCTGTAGTGATCCCTATGCAGTGTGAATATTATGCGCTGGAAGGGTTGGCGGCCCTTATGGGGACCATTGAGAAAATTCGTCAGGTGCTCAATCCATCACTGCACATCGAAGGCTTGCTTAGAACAATGTTTGATCCGCGCAACAGCCTGAGTAATGACGTTTCTAAACATCTTATGGACCAGTTTCCAGATAAGGTATTTCGAACTATAATTCCGCGTAATGTGCGATTGGCTGAAGCGCCAAGCCATGGTGTGCCCGTTATCTTATATGATAAGCGCTCCAGAGGGGCGGTCTCCTATTTGGCATTAGCTGGAGAGTTGTTGCGTAAGGGGGAGGCAGGCGTCCCGTTACGGGAAAGCAAAAAAGAGCGCTTGGTTGCTGAAACGGCTTAAGTGAGGCAGCTTGATGAGTGCATACGGTGGGTGGG
>JAYPBG010000018.1:12488-13925 GCA_038124075.1 Gammaproteobacteria bacterium | reverse complement strand
CAGCTGGGGTTTGACTGGATATTAAAAATATGGCGCGTAAACGTGGTTTAGGGAAAGGTCTAGATGCCTTGCTTCACAGTATGAATATGCCGGAAACATCGGCAAAGCAGGTGATGAACCCAGATGAGCAGGCTCAAGAGGGGCAAGTGGTTGAGCAGGATTTGGAGCTGTTGGAGATTGAGGCTGTTGGCTCTGACATTTCAGACGGTGATGCCGGCAACGATACGGGTGACGCAATAGTGGCTGCCTCGAGTACCCAAGATGCTGAAGGAGAGGGTTCGGTGTCAGATGACGCATCTGATGCTTCAAAAATAAAATATATACCGGTCGAGTTTTTGAAACGAGGTCAATATCAACCAAGAAATGATATTGATCCAGAAAGCTTAGAAGAGCTGGCCAGTTCAATACGGTTGAGGGGAGTCATACAGCCGCTTGTCGTTAGGCCGCTGGATAGCAGTGGTTCAAACTATGAAATAGTCGCAGGTGAAAGAAGGTGGCGAGCCAGTCAGCTTGCGGGTTTGGATAAAGTTCCGTGTGTCGTAAAGGTCATGGCCGATGAAGCGGCGCTGGCAATTGCATTAATTGAGAATATTCAAAGAGAGGATCTCAACCCTATTGAAGAAGCTAAAGCGCTGTATCGACTCCAGGAAGAGTTTCAATTAACCCATCAACAGATTGCTGATGCGGTTGGTAAATCACGCACAACGATCACAAATGTTTTAAGGCTAAATGCTCTTAATGATGAGATAAAACGATTGGTAGAGCATGGGGATATAGAGGTAGGACACGCTAAGGCGCTGCTTGTGTTATCAAAAGCCAAGCAGATTGAGTTGGCGAACTTAATTGTTGCGAAAGGGTTGTCTGTACGACAAACCGAAGCGGCTGTACGCCAGATGCACTCTGCTAAAAACAAAAAAACGTCGACACCGGATGAGGTGGATCCTAATGTTAAGCGCCTGCAACAAGATTTATCTGAGCGCTTGGGTGCTAAAGTGCTTATAAACCATACGGCTAAAGGCAGTGGAAAATTGGTGGTAACGTTCAATAGTCTTGATGAGTTGGATGGTATATTGGAGCATATTCAGTAGCTATGAGCTGGTTAAAAAAAGTACGAAACGGTGAAAAACCATCTTAAGGGCTCTTCAAAGCTAGGGTAGCCACTGAAAGTTGTTGCTTAAGTGATTTAAATGCTAATTTACTGTTGAAGCAATGCATTATAGTTATTATACTTCTGCACCTGAAAAGTGTTGCGCCTAAAAGCAGCATAAGCTTATCAAAGCTTGGAATGCCTTAAAGGGTATTGAAGGCGTGAAGTGTTTGTGCTCTGAAGATAGAGCAGTTAATCGCACTTTAATTGTGGTTGCCGTTAGGTGGGTTTGTAGGGGTTTGAAATGAAACCGCTGGCGTCAGGCAGGCATTGCTCAATAGCAGCAAACG
>JAYPBG010000018.1:8672-12478 GCA_038124075.1 Gammaproteobacteria bacterium | reverse complement strand
CTGTTTACTCGCTCGAGATGATGGTTGCCTTTGTCTCGGGTGGCTTGATAAGTCTGTTCGCAGGCCTGGTTTTTTATGTAAGGGTCTTTCGTCATCGTGGGGCTCAATATTCAAGAGAGATTGTGCAAGGCTTTTACCGTGGTGAATTGTTGAAATTTGTTGTGGTGGTAGCCGGTTTTTTGTGTGCGTTTAAGGCTCCATTGCTGAGTCCGTACACTAAGCAGTATCCGATGTTGGTAGTAGTAGGATTCGCTCTGGTTCAGTCTACTTACTGGATTTACCCTTTTATCGGGTGGTTGAAGGTAGGTGGCGCGAAGAGATGATGGGTAAAAGCAAGTAGGTATTGAGATATAGTATGGCTAGCGAAGAACTGACAGCGTCAGAATATATATCCCACCATTTACAAAACCTTGTATATGGTCGGCATCCTGATGGAACCTGGGGTTTGGCGCATAGCGCTCAGGAAGCATCTGAGATGGGGTTTTGGGCTATTCACCTTGACTCTATGGGTTGGTCATTAGCCTTAGGTTTCTTGTTTATCTTTCTATTCCGAAAGGCGGCAAAAGTGGCCACGAGTGGTGTCCCAGGCGGTTTTCAGAATGCCACTGAGATGATTGTTGAATTTATCGATCAGAGTGTGAAGGATGGATTTCAGGGGAAGGCTAAAGTTGTTGCACCGCTCTCTCTGACAATCTTCGTCTGGGTACTTTTGATGAATACCATGGACTTGGTACCTGTAGACTTAATTCCGAAAATTTCTAGCATGCTGGGTGTTCATTATATGAAAGTGGTGCCCACGACAGATCCAAATATTACCATGGGGATGTCGATAACCGTCTTCATTATGATGATCTACTTTAGTATTAAAATTAAAGGTGTTGGTGGGTTTGTTGGTGAATTAACACTGCAACCGTTTGGTAAATGGCTTATTCCTTTTAACTTTATACTGGAGTTTGTTGGCTTGATAGCTAAGCCTATTTCGCTTGGATTACGACTGTATGGAAACTTGTTTGCAGGTGAGTTGATATTTATAATGATCGCCCTGCTGCCTTTTTATCTTCAGTGGCCCTTGAGTGTGCCATGGGCGATTTTTCATATTCTCGTTATTGTATTACAAGCATTTATATTTATGATGTTAACAATCGTATATATGAATATGGCTCACGAGAAACATTAATGCCTGCTGATACCCTTGGCTGAACGGTTTGGTGGAGGCTTTGTCTGGCAGGTGTAAAGCGCAGTTCAACAACTTAACTTTTTTGTTTAATAAAATCTCACAGTGTAGGAGGAGTAATGGAAACGGTACTTGGTTTTAGTGCAATTGCAGCGGCTTTATTGATTGGTATGGGTGCTTTAGGTACTGCAATTGGTTTTGGCTTGTTGGGTGGTAAATTTTTAGAGGGTGCTGCAAGACAGCCAGAAATGGTGCCTATGCTTCAAGGGCGTATGTTCTTGATTGCGGGTCTTCTGGATGCGGTTACAATGATTGGTGTTGGTATTGCCTTTGTTATTATGTATGCAAACCCTTTCATCACTCAGTTACCACAGTAACGGTTATCGATATAGCGCCTGCGTTATAATGAAAAAACCTGAAAGACAACTTATGCTGAGTTTAGAGGTGACATGTGAATATTAATGCCACGCTGTTAGGGCAGATCATATCCTTTTCGATATTCACTTGGTTCTGCTTAAAATATGTTTGGCCTCCATTGATTAAAGCAATGGAAGAGCGACAAAACAAATTAGCTGCAGGATTACAAGATGCTGAGAAAGCACAAGAGGCGCTGAAAAGTGCTGAGCTGGGTGCTGAAGAGCGTTTGAAGGAAGCGAAGGATCAGGCAGCTGCTCTTATAGAGCAGGCGAATAGGCGAGCATCACAAATTATCGATGAGGCAAAGGATCAGGCTAAAGCTGAAGGCGAGCGTCTTAAAGCACAGGCTGAAACAGAAATTGAGCAGGAATTTAATCGTGCTAAAGAGCAGTTGAGATCGGAAGTATCCGCTCTTATTGTTGCGGGTGCGGAGAAGGTTTTGGGCTCATCTGTGGATCACAATGCACATAAAGGCATACTGGATAAATTTGCGACAGAGCTTAAATAGCGACTAATTTTTTGAAAATTAGTAAAGAGTTATTGGTAGTGAGTAGGCAGGCCTAAGACTGTGGAAACTTCAACAATTGCGCGTCCCTACGCCAAAGCAGCATTTGCATTTGCCGTAGAGAATGACCAGCTTGCGCACTGGTCTCATATGCTAGAGACTTTGGCTGTTATATCGGTGGATGAACAGGTGAAACTCTTTTTGGAGAATCCTGTCAATTCACGAGAGCAGCGTGCATCAATACTGTGCAAAATTGCTGACTCGTCTATTGATCAGAATGGTAAAAATTTAGTTGAGACCATGTCTGTTCAGAATCGCCTAGGGCTTCTGCCGGAGGTGAAGATTCAGTTTGAGCAGCTTAAAGCAGATAAAGAGAATGCCAGAGAGGTCCGTGTACTTTCAGCATACCCTCTATCTGATGCAGAGCTTGAAAAACTAACAGCCGAGCTGTCAAAGAAGTTTTCAGCAAATGTAAATGTGAATGTGGAAATTGCGAAAGAGCTTATCGGTGGTGTCTTAATAGAATCGGATGGCGTCGTTATAGATAACTCGATACGAGGAAAGCTGAAGAAGTTGGCTGAATCATTGTCGATTTGATATAGATATATAGGTTATTTGCAAATAATTTGGTACTTATTTAAAGAACAGTAATATTTGAGGATATGAGCATGCATCAACTCAATCCATCCGAGATCAGTGAGCTAATAAAGAAACGTATTGGTGATCTGGATACAGGGTCGGAAGCAAAGAATGAAGGTACAATTGTAAGCGTATCTGACGGCATCATTCGTATACATGGTTTGGAAGATATCATGTATGGTGAAATGATTGAGTTTGATGGCGGCATATATGGGATGGCGTTAAACCTAGAGCAAGATTCCGTAGGCGCTGTTGTTCTCGGTGAATATTTAGGGCTTGCTGAAGGTCAAAAGGCGCGTTGTACAGGTCGTATATTAGAAGTCCCTGTAGGAAGTGAGCTACTTGGCAGAGTAGTTGATGCGCTTGGTGCTCCCATAGATGGGCGTGGTGATCTAGGGACTGATTTATCATCACCCGTAGAAAAGGTAGCCCCTGGTGTAATAACTCGACAGTCTGTTGATCAACCTGTTCAGACAGGATTGAAGTCAATCGACTCGATGGTACCCATTGGTCGCGGACAGCGAGAGTTGATCATTGGTGATCGGCAAATTGGTAAAACAGCAGTTGCAATAGATGCTATTATCAATCAAAAAGGCACAGGCATTAAATGTATTTACGTAGCTGTTGGTCAGAAGCAGTCCTCTATTGCGAACACTGTGCGTAAATTAGAAGAGCACGGCGCAATGGATCATACCATTATCGTCGCTGCATCCGCGTCAGATCCCGCAGCCATGCAATATTTAGCACCTTTTGCTGGTTGTGCAATGGGAGAGTACTTCAGAGATCGTGGTGAAGACGCTTTGATTGTTTACGATGATCTTACTAAACAAGCGTGGGCTTATCGGCAGATCTCTCTACTCCTTCGTCGTCCACCTGGGCGAGAAGCTTACCCTGGTGATGTTTTCTACCTCCACTCCCGCCTGCTTGAGCGTGCAGCGCGAGTAAATGCTGAATATGTAGAGCAAGTAACAAACGGTGAAGTGAAGGGGCAAACTGGCTCCTTGACAGCGCTTCCAATTATTGAAACTCAAGCGGGAGATGTATCAGCGTTTGTACCCACCAATGTTATAT
>JAYPBG010000018.1:6298-8662 GCA_038124075.1 Gammaproteobacteria bacterium | reverse complement strand
TCTATCACTGATGGGCAGATCTTCCTGGAGACTGACCTGTTCAATGCCGGTATTCGACCTGCAATTAACGCCGGTCTTTCAGTATCCCGTGTAGGTGGTGCTGCGCAAACGAAAATCATTAAGAAGCTTGGGGGGGGTGTACGTTTGGCACTGGCCCAGTATCGAGAGCTTGCAGCCTTCGCACAATTTGCTTCAGATCTGGATGATGCAACGCGTGAGCAGCTAGAGCATGGTCAGCGTGTTACTGAGCTTATGAAGCAGAAGCAGTATAGCCCTCTTACCGTGGCTGATATGGCGATATCTCTGTATGCTGCAAATGAAGGCTACTTAAAAGATATCGAGATCAATAAGGTAGGTGATTTTGAAACGGCCTTACATGCATACTTTAATTCAGAATACAAAGCGTTAGCTGACCAAGTTAATGACAAGGCTAACTGGGATAAAGATACTGAAGCTCAGTTTAAGAAAGTGCTTGACGGCTTTAAGTCAACCCAAACCTGGTAGCTGTTAACTTTATAGGCTTTTTAATAAAAGCCACTGGCTAAACCAAAGTAACGATAGTATTGAGGCAAATCAATGTCAGGTGCTAAAGAGGTACGCTCGAAGATAACGAGTGTAAAAAATACTCAGAAAATTACAGGTGCAATGGAGTTGGTTGCAGCCAGTAAAATGAGGAAAGCACAGGATCGTATGGCTGCATCAAAGCCATACGCATCTCGCATTCGTAGAGTGGTCGACCATTTGACGGGTGCAAGTGCGGAATATCGACCCGATTACTTGGTTGAGCGCGAAGTAAAGCGTGTAGGGTTTATCTTGGTCTCTACCGATCGAGGGCTCTGTGGTGGATTAAACATCAACTTGTTTAAGGCAGCACTCAAGGCAGCTAAAGAATGGAATGACAAAGGGGTAGAGGTTGACTTCTGCTTGATTGGAAACAAAGCAGGCTCTTTTTTCCGTTCTGTTGGAGGAAATATAGTCAGTGCCACCAGTGGTTTGGGTGAGCAGCCGGTCATGCAGCAACTCATTGGTGCTGTTCAAGTCATGCTGAACTCTTTTAATGAGAAAGGTATTGATAAGCTTTTCTTGGTGAATAATGAGTTCGTCAATACAATGACGCAGAAGCCTACGGTAAGGCAAGTGCTTCCACTTCAGAAAGAAGAGAGTGACTCTGAAGAGGAGGCAGTAAAAGGTCAGCGATGGGACTATATATATGAGCCTGAAGCAAAAGCGCTTCTGGACGAATTTCTAAAGCGTTTTATTGAGTCGCAAGTCTACCAAGCTGTCGTAGAGAATAATGCGTGTGAGCAGGCCGCGAGGATGGTGGCAATGAAAGCCGCTACCGACAATGCAGGTAATCTGATAGATGAACTGCAACTTGTTTATAACAAGGCTCGACAAGCGGCAATCACGCAAGAGCTTTCTGAAATAGTAAGTGGTGCTGCGGCTGTATAGCGCTTAAAGATATAAAGTACTGGGTTTATTAGATTATTTTGTTAAAGAGTGAGCGAGTGAATGAATAACGGCTGCTCACTTATTAGCGGTAAAATTTGTCAGATAGCCTGAAAGGGTAATTATCTCAAAGGTAGAGATTTAAAAGAGGATAGATCATGAGTAGCGGAAAAGTCGTACAAATAATTGGTGCTGTAATAGATGTTGAGTTTCCGCGAGAAGCAGTGCCTAAAGTTTATGATGCTTTAAAGATCGATAATCAAGAGACTACCCTAGAGGTACAGCAACAGTTGGGTGATGGCGTTGTTCGAACCATTGCTATGGGAAGTACGGAAGGCTTAAAGCGTGGCTTAACAGTCCAGAATACCAATGAGCCTATTCAAGTGCCGGTAGGTACTGAGACATTGGGTAGAATCATGGATGTATTAGGTAACCCAATTGATGAAAAAGGGCCTATTGGAGAAAAAGAGCGCGCCTCTATTCATAGAAAAGCCCCCAGTTATGCCGATCAAGCGGCAACAAATGAGCTTCTTGAAACCGGTATCAAGGTGATCGACCTTATCTGTCCTTTTGCAACAGGTGGTAAAGTTGGTCTGTTTGGCGGTGCTGGTGTCGGTAAAACCGTTAACATGATGGAGCTTATTCGAAATATTGCAATTGAGCACAGTGGTTATTCAGTTTTTGCGGGTGTGGGAGAGCGTACTCGTGAAGGTAATGATTTCTATCATGAGATGACAGAGTCGAACGTATTGGATAAGGTATCCCTGGTCTACGGCCAGATGAATGAACCACCTGGAAACCGTTTGCGTGTGGCCTTAACAGGTTTATCCATGGCGGAGAAGTTCCGTGATGAAGGTCGAGATGTACTGCTGTTTGTAGATAATATCTACCGGTACACCCTGGCAGGAACAGAGG
>JAYPBG010000018.1:0-6150 GCA_038124075.1 Gammaproteobacteria bacterium | reverse complement strand
TCACCTTGATGCAACGGTTGTACTGTCTCGACAGATTGCGGAGCTGGGCATTTATCCCGCCGTTGATCCTCTAGACTCTACATCGCGACAACTTGACCCTCTTGTTGTTGGCCAAGAGCACTATGAGACAGCTCGCGGAGTACAGTCAGTCTTGCAGCGATATAAAGAGCTAAAAGATATCATTGCAATCCTTGGTATGGATGAACTTTCAGAAGAGGATAAGCTCACGGTATCAAGAGCGCGTAAAATCCAGAGATTTCTATCTCAACCTTTCTTCGTTGCAGAAGTATTCACTGGGACTAAAGGTCGGTATGTATCGTTAAAAGATACCATCTCGGGCTTTAAAGCGATCATTAATGGTGAATATGATGAGCTTCCAGAGCAGGCGTTCTACATGGTGGGCTCTATTGATGAGGCTGTTGAAAAAGCTAAAGAGATGAAAAGCTAAGTCATAAACTGTTTATAATATGTTTCATGGTTCATCAGTAATATCGACAAGTGATTACTGGGTTAATTGGTAGCCTATTATAGTCATATTCAATAATAGTCATAATCAAAATGCGTATAGATCAGTAGCGCGGGGATTTAAAAATGGCCAAGACGGTTAAGTGTGAAATTGTCAGTGCGGAAGAAGAACTCTTTACTGGAGAAGTAGAGATGCTGATTGCTGCTGGTACGCTTGGGGATCTTGGTATTGCACCCGGTCATGCGCCTCTGCTAACACAGCTTGCTCCAGGGCCTGTACGCTTGATTCTAAAAGGAAACAAGGAAGAGATCTTCTATGTATCTGGAGGCATGCTTGAAGTGCAGCCCAACTGCATTATTATACTCGCAGATACGGGTCTTAGAGCAAACGATGTCGATGAGGCGGCTGCGCTAGAAGCTCAGCAAGAGGCCAACCGCCTCTTAAAAGAGAAGGGCTCAGAAATCGACTATACTGCAGTGACCGCAAAACTCTCTGAGGCAGCTGCTCAGTTACGTACTATTCAAAAAATAAGAAAGCAGCTGAATCGCTAGCCGCAACGGAGCTTTAAGTGTGCTTGGCTTCTTGGCTGTACGTTTTTCGATAGCTAAGAGGCTTGATACCAAATAACATCAAGCGCTCTATACTTATCTCTTTATAAGGGTGGTTTGTTCTGTATATGGGCTTGTTTTTTCTTCGTCCTTCTCATGTACAATTATAAAATAAAAACCGTTCTTACCGTTCAGTGCTTGATCAGAACTCCACTCTATTGCCCTGAATACGTTTATCAACATGTTTAAAGTAAGGAGCGGGATCTATGAGTTTGCATATCGTTATTTTGGCTGCAGGTAAAGGAACTCGAATGAAGTCGAGTTTGCCAAAAGTGATGCACAGCATAGGTGGTAAGCCACTGATGGCCCATGTCATCGATCAAGCGCTTACGCTCAATCCAAGCAAGCTGTCTATCGTGGTTGGGCATGGTGCTGAACAGGTTCAACAGTACTTTTCAGAACGGACCTTACACCCCCTAGACCCCACCAGTGAACAGCGTTTTGATGCTCTGCAAGCTTTGGAGTGTCATTGGGTACTGCAGACTGAGCAGCTTGGTACGGGGCATGCTGTTCAGCAGGTGCTTCCTTATGTCGGTTCAGAAGATGATGTGCTTATCTTGTATGGGGATGTCCCCCTTATTCAAGTTGAAACGTTAAGGCGACTGCTTGCTGTAGCCAACAAAGTAACCAACAAAGGGTCCCTGGCCCTTCTAACGGTACAGTTAGGTGATCCAACCGGGTATGGCCGTATTGTTCGAGAGGATGGGTGTATTGTTGGCATTGTTGAGCAGAAAGATGCTACTGAACTGCAGCAGCAGATCTCAGAAGTGAATACCGGTATTATGGTGGTACCTGGTGGGCTTCTTATGTGTGGATTGCCTGCTTTGAGCAATGACAACACCCAAGGTGAGTATTATCTTACTGACATGGTGGCGTATGCTGTAAAGGAAGGTGCAACCGTTGTATCGGTACAGCCTGAAGATGAGCTTGAAGTTGAGGGGATCAACGATAAGCTGCAGCTCTCTAGCTTAGAGCGTTGTTATCAGTTGAGTTTGGCTTAATCTTTAATGAAAGAGGGGGTGACCCTCGCGGACCCTCAGCGACTGGATATACGCGGTACATTAACCTGTGGTAAAGATGTATTTATCGATGCAAATGTCACTGTTATTGGAGAGGTTACGCTGCATGATGGTGTATCGATTGGCCCCAATACGGTTTTAGATCACTGTACCTTAGGTAAAGGTACAGAGGTTTTCTCTCACTCTGTAATAGAGCACTCAACGGCAGGTGAGCACTGTTTGATCGGTCCTTACGCACGCTTTAGGCCAGGTACTGAATTGAGCGACCACGTTAAAGTGGGTAACTTTGTTGAAACCAAAAAAGCGGTGGTTGGCCCGCGTAGTAAAATTAATCACCTTAGTTATGTCGGTGATTCCGAGATAGGTGCAGAGGTAAATGTGGGTGCAGGCACGATTACATGCAATTATGATGGAGCCAATAAACACCTCACTGTTATGGGGGATGGTGCATTTATTGGCTCTAACAGCGCTTTGGTTGCGCCTGTGACCATTGGCAAGGGTGCAACCATTGGAGCGGGCACAACACTGACCAAAGATGCACCTGAAGGTCAATTAACCGTAGGCCGAGGTAAGCAGGTGACGGTGCCTGGTTGGCAAAGACCGCTGAAAAAACATTAGATCGAGTAAACCCATTAGGAGATGATAAGATATGTGTGGGATTGTAGGTGCGGTAGCCGATAGGGATGTGACTCAGATTCTTATAGAGGGGTTGAAGCGTCTAGAGTATAGAGGGTATGACTCTTCAGGGGTCGCGCTGATGGATCGTGAAACCTGTGCGATCACGCGAGTGCGCCGAGTAGGTAAAGTGAAGGCGCTTGATACGGCTGTAAAAGAGGGTGCTACCCATGGGAACATTGGCATTGCTCATACCCGCTGGGCCACCCACGGTGCCCCTAGTGAGACCAATGCTCATCCTCATATGTCTGGTCATCGCCTCGCTATTGTCCACAACGGAATTATTGAAAACTACGAGACACTCAGATCTGATCTTCAGAGCAAAGGCTATGAGTTCACTTCAGAAACTGATACAGAGGTCATTGTACATCTAATAGATGAGAGCTTGAGAGATCTGTCTAACTTGCGTCAAGCCGTTCAGCGGGCGATGAAAAAGTTAGAGGGTGCTTTTGCATTGGGGGTTATCTCCAGTGATGCCCCGGATCGCCTTGTAGCTGGTCGCAAAGGCAGTCCTTTGGTGATTGGCGTCGGTATAGGTGAGAACTTTATTGGCTCTGACCAGCTTGCTTTACTGCCGGTCACGAACCGCTTTATCTTTCTGGAAGAAGGTGACTTGGCTGAAATTCAACGAGATTCGGTGGCCGTGCTTGATAAAGAAGGCATGGCGGTTGAGCGCGATATTGTTGAGTTTGATGGCAGCCATGATGGTGCTGAAAAAGGTGAATATCGCCATTACATGTTAAAAGAGATTTATGAGCAGCCTGCGGCTATTCGTAAAACGTTGGAAGGGCGCACTCAAGAAGATCGCTTGTTAGAGAAGGCATTCGGGCCTCAAACGTCTGAGCTTTTGGATAAAGTGAAAGCGATACAGATCATTGCTTGTGGCACCAGTTTTCATGCGGGCTTAGTTGCAAAATATTGGTTTGAAGCGGTTGCGGGCGTGCCCTGCTATGTAGAGATTGCCAGTGAGTTTCGTTATCGTAAAACGGTTGTGATGGAGGGTACGCTCTTCGTGACCATCTCTCAGTCGGGTGAAACAGCCGATACCTTGGCTGCGCTCAAGAATGCTCATGATCAAGGCTATGTGGGCAGCTTAACGGTCTGTAATGTACCCAGCTCATCATTGGTAAGGGAGTCTGATATGGCTGTGATGACCAATGCAGGACCTGAAATAGGGGTGGCTTCTACCAAAGCGTTTACTACTCAGCTTGTCGCTCTGTGCCTGCTGGTTGTAGCGGTTGGACGGCGTCATGCTGTCACTGAGGCTCAAGAGCGTGAGATCATTCAACAGCTGAAGCGTTTACCTAATGCGGTTGAGTCGGCATTGGCATTGAATAAAGAAATTGCTGAGCTGGCTGAACTGTTTGGTGAAAAGCAGCATGCCCTTTTCTTAGGGCGTGGGGCACAATACCCGGTTGCTATGGAGGGGGCGTTAAAATTAAAAGAGATCTCCTACATTCATGCAGAAGCTTATGCGGCGGGTGAACTGAAGCATGGCCCGCTTGCACTGGTCGATGCGGATATGCCCATTATCACCGTAGCCCCCAATAATGATCTATTGGAAAAACTAAAATCGAATCTTCAAGAGGTTAAAGCGCGTGGGGGTGAGCTGTTTATTTTTGCCGATGCGAGTGCGGGTGTGAAATCAGAGGAGGGTACCTATGTGCTGAGCGTGCCTCAAATTGCTGATCTGCTGGCGCCGGTTCTCTATACCGTCCCTCTGCAACTGCTCTCATATCATGTGGCTCTTATTAAAGGAACCGATGTAGACCAGCCGCGCAACCTCGCTAAATCAGTCACGGTTGAGTAATATTTATTCGTTTTTAAGGGTATGCTTTTTAATCAGTATGTTATTTAAGAGTGCACGGTATGCATCCAGTTGAAGCGGCTGAGCTTGATCAGAAAAAGGCCCATAACTCGTTAGAGAACCAGAAACAGCCAGAAATAACAGGGCTATTGGCACTCAACCGTGTGCCCGGTGTTGGGCCGGCGAAGATTCGGAAAGTATTAGAGTGGTATGGCGATGCGGATCTATTTTTTCAAGAAAAAGGTTTTAACCGTACTGAGTTAAGATTGACGACGGCTGCCATCGAGCTCTGTTATGACTACCGTGTGCAGGGAATGAACAGCTCTTTGGGACAGCAGGTTGCTCGGGATCTAGGCTGGTTAGCGGTTGAGAATCATCAGGTTATTACCTTAAGAGACCCAACTTATCCCCAAAATCTAAAAGTTATCCCCAATCCTCCCGCCTTACTTTATATCATAGGCTGTCCGAAGCTGTTGTCACAGCAGCAGTTGGGGATTGTCGGCAGTCGTAATGCAACTGGACCGGGGTTGGGCACAGCAGAAAGTTTTGCGTATGACTTAAGTCGTAATGGGCTTGGTGTCACCAGTGGGTTGGCGTTAGGTGTCGATGCCGCGGCTCATCGAGGTGCGATTCGTGCCTCTGCCATGCCCACTATAGCGGTAGTCGGTAGTGGACTGGATCGAGTCTACCCACGACAGCATACACAGCTGGCTCAACAGATTATAGAGTCAGGGGGCGTGATCGTTTCTGAGTTTCCTATTGGAACAAAGCCTCAGGCTCAGAACTTTCCTCGTCGGAACAGGGTGATCAGCGCGTTAAGTGCGGGTGTGCTGGTTGTGGAGGCCACGCTGAAAAGTGGATCATTGATTACGGCTCAGTATGCAGTGGATCAAGGCAAAGAGGTCTTTGCCGTGCCTGGTTCAATCCATTCGCCTCAAAGCAAAGGTGCACATCATTTAATACGACAGGGCGCGAAACTGGTAGAGTCATCTCAAGATATTTTAGAAGAGCTGCCTCAAGCCGTGTCACTGCCGCTTTTTTCGAATCCGTTGAATAACTTTGACACGAGTGCTTCAGAAAGTAAGAGACAAGAGAGACAAGAGAGACAAGAGAGACAAGAGAGAGAAAAAACAGAAGAAAAAACAGAAGCAGAAAGAGTCGGTGTCAATGAGCAAAAAAACGGGGAGAGAGAGCAGCGATCGAATGAACGTGCTTTGCCTGCTGATTTAACAGAGGATGAGCGATTACTCTGTCGTTTTTTAACGGATGTTCCCATGCCGGTTGATGAGCTGGTTGTTCTGAGTGGTCTAACAGCGCGCCATCTTATGACCTTGCTCACGGTTATGGAGATCAAGGGCTTGGTAAAAAATATGCCCGGTGGCTATTGTTGTTAGTTAATGAGCTCGCAGGCTTAATGTCTAGAGTGATAGAGTGATAGAGTGATAGAGTGATGAAAGATATTCATGGTTCTAGAGAGCCCCGTTTTTCAGTAAAAGCACATCTCGCGCTCTATGACTGTATTGGACAGAGTCAACCCTTTGCTTACCCCACAGAAGCCGTTTTTGGTCTTGGATG
>JAYPBG010000017.1:18789-20659 GCA_038124075.1 Gammaproteobacteria bacterium | reverse complement strand
CGCACCCCCGATCATACAACGTTAAAGCCTGCGGCCGAGTGCAAAAAGATCGACTACCCCAAACCGGATAATAAGCTCTCATTCGATCGACTCTCTTCGGTATTCCTATCCAACACCAACCACGAAGAGGACCAGCCCTGCCACCTGAAATTGGCCGATCCCGCGATTCCCATCGCACAAAATTTGCCACAATTTGATGAACCTGCGCAGCGTTACTGCCCTGCAGGTGTCTATGAAATTGTGGAAAGTGAAGATGGCAGCAAGCGTTTTCAGATCAATGGGCAGAACTGTGTGCACTGCAAAACTTGTGACATTAAAGACCCTGCTCAAAATATTACATGGGTGGTTCCTGAAGGCACAGGTGGACCTAACTACCCTAATATGTAACTAACAAGCCTATTATTGGGTCTTACCTGCACAAGCGCAACGCCGTTGCGCTTGTCTCCCCCTCACACTTTAAAAAATCATGACGCCCACACACTTCCCTCTATTCAGAGCGAACACACTATGCCAAACTAACACTATAAGCGCTGTACTGACTGCTTCAACGGGACAGAGAAACGGTTGAATGACTGAAACGCACCCATGAACACTTACCGAGCTGGGTCTTCAGTGCACAAGGAGTAAAACAAAGCATAAGGAGTAACAGCATGAGTAAGAGTAAGCGCCTGCTTATAATAGAAGACAATGAGGCCGATATCGCATCCTATAAGAGAATGCTGTCTACACAAAGAACCCTGTTTGATCACATTGATGTTTGCCAAACGCTGGAGGCAGCCCACCACTATTTCAAATCCAACACCCCCACCTGCTGCCTGATTGATTATGCTCTACCTGATGGCCACTCTACTCTTTTTCTAAAAACACTTATCAAAGAGAACGGTTTGCTCGCCTGCCCCATTGTCGCCATTACAGGTCACGGTAATGAAAAGCTTGCCGTCGACTTTATGAAAAGCGGGATACAAAGCTATTTGGTCAAATCTAAGTTCAATGCAGATGAGCTGTTGAGAACATTAGAGTCAGCAATTCAATCGTACACTATGCAGAATGAGGTACACTTTTTAGCACGGCACGACCCTTTGACAAGACTTCTGAACCGCGCCACCTTTATGGACCGTTTACACTGTGAAATGGAGCGCATTGATCGCTACAAGACAAAACAGCTCTACTTAGCGTATCTCGACCTGGATCACTTTAAAGCGATTAACGACACGTTTGGGCATGATATTGGGGATCTGGTTTTACAGATCATCGCTGAACGCTTAAAAAATTGCCTTCGAACCACAGACAGTGCCGCACGCCTTGGCGGCGATGAATTTGCGATCATGCTGCCTTTAACGCATGCCCGAGAGGGGCAACTTGTCATTCAAAAACTGTCCCAGACCCTGTCAGAACCGATCACATTTGATACCCAATCAGTACACACCAGTGTATCTATTGGTATATCACAATACCCTAACAAGGGTACAAGCAAGGACGTGACCAAAAGTAAGCGCGAGGATTCTTACCGATGCACACCCACTGAATTAGTTAAGCAGGCTGACAGAGCCCTCTACGAAGCTAAGAAGAAAGGGCGAAACTGCTACATCAAGTTTGACTCGCTTGATCATACAGCGTGGCGTCGGCACAGTGAGCTGCTGAGTATACTCCCCCGCGCTCTTGAACAAGACGCTCTATGCATCGCCTATCAACCCATCATCGCAGCCGACTCCACGCACTGTGCTCGCATTGAAGCGCTGTTACGGTTCAGCCACAATGGATACAGCTACCCTCCCCTTGATGTGATGAATGCGATACAAAACTTAGGGCTTCAAGAACCCTTTCATCGGTGGCTCTTTGCAAAAACAGTTCAACAGTTAAAAAAATGGCG
>JAYPBG010000017.1:3684-18779 GCA_038124075.1 Gammaproteobacteria bacterium | reverse complement strand
AAGCCTGCGGTTTATATTGCCGCAATTGGCTTAGCAATTAATATACCCGCCAACATTTGCCATAACAGAAATATTTTTGAGTACCTTATCGAGGAGATTGAGAGCTCAGGCCTTGAGCCCGAGAGCGTCATCATTGAGATCACAGAGACCTATTTTATGAGACGCGAAGCGCAAGCACTGAAGAGCTTACAGCGCCTATCAGACTACGGCATTCAGATCGCCATTGATGATTTTGGTACAGGGTACAGCTCGATGAGCTATTTAGCGGTCATGCCTTGTCAAACTTTAAAAATCGATCAAAAATTTCTTGCTGAGATCAAAAGCCTCAAATACCGGAACATTATCGAATCCACCATCCATCTAGGCCATAGGCTAGGGTTCTCGGTCACCGCCGAGGGCATCGAAACAAAGGAGCAAATAGACTACATGCGCTCTATGGGCTGCGATCACCTACAAGGCTTCGCAATCGGCTCCCCCGTCATAGCCAACGAGAAGACGGATTGGAAGACATTTTGCCAGATAGCCTGCAAAAACGCGCCTATCGCATGCTCTCTCCAGCACTAAAGTGAGCGCCTCTCCATATTTCTTTGATGGACGGTGTAGCAGATCATGCGCTCCAATAGGGGCGGGCTCAATGAGGCTTTATCGACAGCATCATAGATGCCTAAAGCGAGCAGATCTTTAGAGAAGATGGGCGACACATTACCAGAGATCAAAATAAACGGGGGCCACTCACCGCCTTTAGGTAAGTGCTTAATCAAATTGACCGCATTCTCCACCCCTAGGTAGTAATCAATTAAGCAGACATCAAACCGTTCGGAACTTAACGTAGCCACCACCGTCTCCAGTGACTTAGCAACATGCACCTCATACTGGGAATGCAGCGATGGGTCCTTTAGCATTCTGTCCACGGTGTTTAAGTCGACCTCGTTATCATCAATCACCAACACCTTCAGGGAGTGCTCCTCATGCAATAGCACAGAACCCGACGTCTCTCGAAATGCACGATAGGCCTCATTCAATCGCCCCTCCAACTGTTTCGCTTCCGTGACATCATCAAACATCACAACACACCCCTCACCCAGACCGCGATTATTAAGATAAGGGAGCAGTTTCACCTTCAACACCGTATTGCTCTTAGTCAACACCTCTTTCTCTATGGTCGTTTGGTTCTCAATGACTTCTGAAATATCTTTTAAAAAGGTGTCGTAATACATAGAGTGGGCGATATGGTGAAAAGGGCGGCCCACATCACTCGGCAACAGGCGAATCTCTTTGGTCGCCGCTCGGGTAAAGCTTCTAATCGTCATCGACTCATCCAAAAGCACAATACCGATCTTTATTGAATTCATCATATTATCAATATCGGTATTGACCCTTGTCACTTCTTCAATTTTCTCTTGGAACTCGCCATTGACAGTATACAGCTCCTCATTCACCGAGTGGAGCTCTTCATTGGTGCCCTGCATCTCCTCATTGGCGGCCAGCAGCTCTTCATTGGAAGACTGTAACTCCTCGTTCGTAGACTCAAGCTCTTCCACCGCCACCTGCTGTCGCTCTTGCTTCGCTTTCAATTGAACCTCAAGATCTTTTACCCTCTGGTAGCTCTGTTCAACAATATTATAAGCAATCGAGCCACCATCCTCCTTCGCAACCGTACGTTCAACCAGCTCAAAAAGAACGGCCAAAAGAGGACAGTGATGCGCAGTGGCACTGCTGTCAAAATATCGTACCGACAAATTGATCGCTATTGGGCTTCCTGCCTCAGACACAAAGTGCACTTGATCATACTTGACATCCTCTTCATAGTTGACCGCATGAAAAATAGCGGTCGAGACCGCCAAAGAGAGATCCTCAACTATAAACTCACCAATGTTTGCTGAAAAGCGGCCCGATTTTAATTTTCGTGTATAAGGGCTCACATCACCATAGACATGCAGCACCTCCTGCTCTTTATTTAAAATAATGCAGGGGGGCGCATAAGTTTCAATCAGCTTATCGCCCAACATCGCCAAATGGTTACTAGAAAGCTCCTGGCGGTTATGCTTTCCAAAATAGTCCAATACCGTATGGGCCCCTCCTGTCTTCTGTTCACCATTATGGTTAGACCCTGGTAGAGGCGAAGCCATATAGCTACTCGGTTTTGATGGATGCTGCTTATAATATATGCGCTTTTTCTCATCCACCGCGCTAAACTGACCCGATAAATTGCCCAGTGACTCTGCACCACCCAGAACTAAATATCCACCTTTATGTAAGGAGAAGTGCAGCATGGCCAGTACACGCGACTGCGTATCCTGCTTAAAATAGATCAGCACATTACGGCACACGACCAGTTGAATATTGGAAAAAGGAGGATCACTCAGCAAATCATGAACAGCAAACACCACTTTTTGCCTCAACTCCGGTACTACGGTATAACCGCTCTCATCTTCAATAAAAAAGCGCTTCAACCGCTCTTTAGTGACGCTCTGAACATCTAGGTCACTGTAGTGACCCGCGCTTGCCTTAGCGATTGACTCTGGATTGACATCGGTTGCAAATATTTTTACTTTTTTAGGGTGCTTCTGTTTTCTGGCGGCCTCTTCGAATAAGATCGCAATTGAATAGGCCTCCTCCCCAGATGCGCAGCCAGCCACCCAAACACGGATCTCATCATGGTATTGATTGCTCTCTAACACCGCAGGCACCACCATATGTGCAATACGTTCAAAGACCTCTTTATCACGGAAAAAATGTGTAACACCGATCAGCATGTCTCCGATAAAGAGAGTCGGCTCCTCTTTATTATTCAGTAAATAGGCGTAATACTCTTTAAAGGAGGAGAGGGCTAAAATGCCCACTCGGCGCTCAATTCGACGTGTAATGGTCGGTAATTTATATTTAGAGACATCAATCCGAGCGCTCTTTTTTAAATAGTTGACAATTTCTTGAATAATGTCTGAGTTCTGATCAATAAACTCATTCACGCCAGTCATGTGCACACCTATTAATTGACTGGCTTGAAAACGCATAAGTTCTGCCCACATTTTATTGGCGGGCAGCACCAAGTCAACCCTCTCTGCCTCAATCACATGGCTCGGCATCAAGTCGTATGCTGCCTCTTCGGGCGCCTGCGCAATGACAACGCCACCCGCCTCCTTAATCGCTTTGCACCCAAGCAAACCATCGTCCCCTGCACCGGTTAATATAATACCGACTGCCTCAGCTCCTTTGTCAATCGCCAGTGACTGAAAAAAAAGGTCTACTGGATTACGATATTCAGAAGTACGGTCTTTCAGGACAAGTACGCCGTGTTCGATCAGAAGGTAGGCACCTGGGGAAATCACGTAGATATGATCTGCTTCAACCAAAACCCCCTCTTCGGCCATAGAAACAGGCAGCGCAGTTTCATGAGCCAACAAGCCAGCAAGGGCTGACTCATAACCAGGCGCAAGGTGCTGAATCACAACAAACGCCATGCCACTGCCTGTTCGAGCGGGTTTAAAGAGCGCCTTTAACGCATCCAAGCCTCCAGCTGAGGCACCTACACCCACAATGTGACGGAGTTTTTTAGAAACGCCTCGTTGCTTATTCTTGGCTTCCGTACCCTTAATATGATCTACCATCTTTTACACCTAATCGTTTTATACCTTATATATTTTTACACCAGATAATTTTGTTTATAGGCCATACTTATAGTGCAAATTAGAGATTCCATCTACATTATATTCTTTATAAGTTAACTTAAGCGTTATATCTTAACCTATCACACCACCGTTTAATTCAGCAATGTGGCTACGCTGCAGAAGTTGGTTCACCTGTTGTTCAGAACAGGGTTTATTCAATAAATAACCCTGAAAATAGTCACACCCCCATCTGGCCAGTTTATCCAGTTGGCTCAAGACCTCCACACCTTCAGCAACCACTTTTAAATTCAACGCTTGTGCTAAGCCGATCACGGCATCGGTAATGGTTGCATCCTCTGCATCCAGCAGCAACCCACGAACAAAACTTTGATCAATCTTAAGGCAATCGATCGAAAAGCGTTTAAGATTGGTTAAAGAGGCGTAGCCCGTACCGAAATCATCCAACGAGATGCTGACACCCAACGCCCGCAAACGCTTCAATAACGACTGGGTTTGAACAGAGTGCTGGAGCAGTGCAGACTCCGTAATCTCTATCGTGACAGACTCCCCTTTCACGCCCGCGCTGTGTATAGCGCGCTCAAAATGGCTGAAAAAACTCGGGTCTCTTAGCTCATACGCTGTGACATTCACCGAGAGACGAAAAGCGTCACTCACAAGGCCTGCTTTTTGCCAGGCAACAAGATCACTGAAGGCTTGCTCCCATATCCAATAGCTGACCTGAGCCATAAAACTGCACTCCTCAATGATTGAAATAAAGGTCTCCGGCCCAAGTAACCCTCGCTCTGGGTGTTGCCATCGTAGCAGCGCCTCGCAACCGGTGATTTCATGAGACTGCGTATCAGCTTGTAACTGATAGTAAAGTTCAAACTCTCTTTGCTCAAGCGCATGTCTCAAACGGCTCCCAAGAGAGTGGCGCTCGCGGGATGCCTTTTCCAGCTCAGGGGTATAATATTGATAATTGTTCCGCCCGTCATGTTTCGCGCGATAAAGGGCAATGTCCGCCTGCTTAATCAACTGAGCATCATCGGTCTGCCTTCCGCCTAAAGAGAGCGCAATGCCAATACTGGCACTGATATAGACCTGTTTATTGCCAATAAAAAAACTACTCCGTAAACTGCGCAGAATTTTCTCAGCAACGCGCGACACAGTGGTGGTATCTTGTTCGCTGGATCCATGAATATTCTCCATGATGACCATAAACTCATCCCCACCCATCCGGGCAACCGTATCCACTTCACGAACACAACGAACCATCCGCTTAGCCACGCTGACCAAAAGCGCATCACCTGCATCATGACCTAATGAGTCATTCACATTTTTAAAACCATCCAAATCCAAGCAGAGCAGAGCCATCATACCGCGACGTTCCACGCGCTTCACCGCCTCTTTCAGGCGGTCTTGAAATAAAACACGATTGGCAAGCCCCGTTAATGCATCGCGCTCAGCCAGTGCACGCAAACGCTGCTCAGCGGCATAGCGATAGGTACAATCCACTATGGTCGCAATAAAACCTTGCAGCACACTTTTTAAAGAAAAAATGGGGCAGGCCTTAAACTCAACCCAAACAATATCCCCTAAAGGGGTGCGCAGGCGCACCTGGCAAGCAAACTCTTCTCCACGGCTGATCGCAGAACGCAAAGACTCTAATGCCAACTTCACGTCCTCAATATAGAAGCTCTTTATCCAACCCTTGTTCAGAACCGCCTCTTCATCACGGCCGCAAATCTGAGCCCAACGAGCATTAACGTAGACTGCCTCCCATTGCAAATTGGTTTGCAGTATGCCAATCGGAGCATTATCCGATACGGCCTGAAATCGTTGAGCGTGAGCCTCTTCTATTGCTTTAATTTCATCAAATTCCGTTCGATCAAAAAGAGAATAAAGACAGCAGGATTCACCTGCATGTTCATAGGCGGTCATCGTTAAATTAATAGACACGGAGCGACCACTTGACCGCTTTATAAAAGTGTGAATCGGCTTCATTGGGCTCACGAACATGCGCGTTTTCGCTAGCTGCTCCAACTCTCCTCTCGTATATTCAGAGATAAAGTGAAAAAAATTCTCCCCGATAAGAACATCATTTGAGCGCTCAAGCAAAAGACAGGCCACAGGATTAACGCGAATAATCTCTCCATCGCACTGTGTCATAATAATACCAAAGCTTGCTCCATAGGCATACGCGTTAAAAAGGGCCCACCGATCTGAAACGTCTTCGGAAAGAGATGGGGCTTGCGGGAGCTGATCAGTTGCGCCCGACACACATACGGTATCAGCAGGGGAGTTAAGCATTTTTTATTCAGCCATTCAGATCTGAGCACCATTTATCACTACTGCAACGACTACTGCAACAAATATTGATAAATACAGCCACTACAACTCAATACACAGTGAGTTAACTGCATCAATTGTATCGACTTTTTAAAAAAAATGCCATAAAGTCTAATTATGTGCTCTTATTATTCCGACCCATACGATACCCGAACACTCGATGCGCACCACGATGCACATTTGCACGATTATGCCACTTACACTCACACCCGTCATAAGAGATTAAATGAATACAGCAACGCGCAGCCGGAAAAGTTTAGGGAGCACTTAGCTGCTCAGCATGGGATCAACCCTGACCATCACCACGCCAAACGGCTCTATCATTGGCTGCTCCAAAAAAGCGCGGTCGACTTTACGCTGTACAGTCAGCCCTGGCTGCTTAAGCACCTGGTCATACGGTGTCAGGCGCTCTCATTTCAGACGCTCCCAACATACATAGATCACCTTATAAACAGCGACCATACCGAGGCCCCTGAATGGTCGCACCTTGAAAAACAGCTTTTCCCGCACAACCACATCTCATTAGAGCACTTCATCAACACCCTTACAGACATTGATCAGCTCTACCCCATTTTAGAGCCATCACTGCCTGAACAAAGACTGCAAACTCAACTCAATCAGAGGATCTGGATACCCTGGTGCAGCAGTGGCCTCTCGGCCCATGCGCTGTCACTGTTACCACAACTGAGCCAAACGGACGCACCAACGAATACCGACGACAATACCAACAACAATACCGATGAAAAATCACTCAATACGATCCGCATTTATGCCACCGACATCAGTCCGATACGGCTCAAACGCGCCAACCGCCCTCTGCCCAATGAGTGGGTGGATGAGGCGCTCGCATTACCCCTTAAAAACATCACACTCACCGACGTCACACTCCAGCCTCTCCACCAAAAGCCCATACTGTTTGCGCAGCTTAACCCGTTTGTATCCCAACCGTACAGCGAAATGGACCTCGTTATCTGCGAAGACGATTTATCCAAGTACACCACCCAAGCGAGAAAGAGGATTTTTTCACTCTTTCATTACAGCCTCAAAGAGGGCGGTATACTTTGGCTCAGAAATCAAAACGCCCCTCTTCATCCACCCTCATTTTTTTCCACCCTCAGCAAGCGCTTTCATCTCTTTCGAAACAGCCGTTCAAACAAACACACACTGCAGACGATGCAGCCCCAGCCCATCGCCACCCCTAATGAACGAGAATATTACACACCTCTATTGAGCAATCTTATGCATTACCATAAAGACTTCAGCCTCAGCGACTATCAATACGCACTGGATCAGCTCTTTGATAAGAGCATGCCGCCCACCATACTGTTTAATCGCCAAGGTGACGTGATTCATCTTTTTGGCAAGGTGGGCCCCTTTGTCAAACCGTTAACAAACGGCCCCTTCTCCAACAAATTAGCCCCAATGCTGATCCCTCCCCTCAATTCACTGCTGCCCACAAAAATTGAAGCGCTGTTCAACCAGAAAAAGAGTCTTTTGATCACGCTGCCTAAGAGCCCTGTTGAACCAAGTACTGAGCCCAGCACCGATCTGACCATCGCTGCGCCTGAGCACCTCAAAAAGGTTCACTTGATCTACCTATGCCATGCCGAGCCGTCTCAATCATGCGGTGCCATGGTCTTCCGGCTAGAAGCCCCCTCTTCTGACCCCCATGAAAAAAAGATAGAACACGATCAAATCGCCTATCTCAAAAACAAGATCGCCTTTCTTGAACATGAGATTGAGCAGCTGCAGCAGATCAATCAGGAGACCCTCCAGCAGAACCAAACGCTCCAAGAGGTTAATGGCGCCCTCTCTCAGCGGTATGAAAAGATGTTAGAGACGACCTACAACATCACCAACACCACAGACAGGTCACCGCCCGATAAAGCACGGGAATGACGGGAATAACACCATCTACGAAGCAGTCCATGAAGCGATCGTGAGCAGCGTTACGATAGCACCCTATGGCTTAAGACCGCTACAGACGCGTCGTTATGGTGTTCAAGCGCAATATCCATCGGCGTTTGTCCCCGCTGATTCCTTGCGTTAAGCACATCCATATTTTTCGCTTCCGCTCGACTGGTGAGCAGCTCCAACATCGCGCTGTCCGCTGATGCGGCCGCCATATGCAAAACGGTATTATTATTATTTTTATGATCACGCAGCGATATATCAAACCCCATATCATCCACCAGATAGCATAATATATCCTTAGCCATCGGACGGCCAGAACCGGTACTGACCTCATGGTCGTGTAACTCGAGAGCGGCTTCAAGCGCTTGAATTTTCAAAGTATCCGGAAATAGGCTGCCAGCGGCGCTCTGTTGTAGCGTATTAAACGCGTCTAATGCCTCAATATCCCCTCGATGCACAGCCATTAAGAAAGGCGTTCGAGGATGAACGCTGCTTGCGTGAATCCAAAAGCCTGGCGAGGGCAACGTACTCAACACGTTATAGCTTTTATTGTCCAAAGCACGCTCCACCAGCGTAAAGTCGTTACATGTCTTGCGAATATCAATACCGAATTCGAAAAGGCTGCGCACTGTTTCCGGCTGGTCATTGTTTACCGCAATAGCCAAAAAATCTTCTCCCTGATCATTTCTATAGCCCATCAGAGCGGTTATAACATGCTCGTCACGAGCCACAGCAGATGCTTGTACAGCAGGTGCTTGTACAGCAGGCGCTTGCAGATCAACAGCCCGATCCAATCGCATCTCAAAATCAAGAGAACGAGCACCTGCACTTAAGCGTGAACTTGAACTTGAACTTGATATTGAGCTTGAACTTGATATTGAGCTTGACACTGAGCTTGCATCCCTAAAATCGAGAGCTCCCTGATACTGATAGAGTCCCGTCTGAGGTACAGGAGTGTACGCATTCTGTCGAGTGCCTATCAGGTTGAACAGGTTAATCCGCTCTTTATTACCAGGCTTGCAGCAACATGAAAACAGCGAGCTGAAAACACTGCGATTAACGGGGCTGGACCTGTTATCACTATTGACTACCATGATGGATGACTCCAAATAATGTTGTTTTTATATGTTTTTACCTTATAAACCAATAAACCAATAAACCAATAAACCGAACTGTTTCTTTCTCTTATGATTTACTTTGCTTATTATGACAAACCTTTTATGTTTATGACATTTATGACAAACCGTACATTCTTACAATGCGCCTATGAGACACCCAACCACGTTTCTGTCTATAGACTATCCATGCCTAACCCACCATAACTAAAGCTCTACGCGCTCTACACGGACAAAGTGTTCCCTTATAAGCCGTTGCTCCCCACCCCAACGATAAGCAACCAATGCACCACCCGGCTTTGCAATGCTGTAATCTAAACAGGCAATATTCGCCGCCAGCGGCTGAGGACGCCCTGAGAGCCAGTAGTGCCCAAAAAAGAGCGGTGGCGACTCATCACCATACTCCAGCAGATAATCGCCTTCAACCTCATCATCTGGGATACCTAAACGGGCCTCCTCTGGCCCCATATAAGCGTCACGATAGCTTGTGACATCAACATCCCACCAGCGCACCCGTATACGGTGACGACGCGTACCCTCTTTATCGTAATAGTAATGCCCTGCAGGCAGCGCCAACTCCTTACCTTTTAATAAGATCTCGATCGCCTGATACTCTTGTGATGACTCACAACACGCCGCCTGCAACAGCGAATGACACAACGGCTTTTCGGGCTCAACCTGTGGCTGTAGGCACGCAATCGAAGCCGGATCCCAGCAGGCATGAACAGCACGCAACCCGCCCAGATCAAGCCATAGTGGCAGTTGACGAAACCACTCAATCACCTCTTTCCACGCCTTAGGCCGCCCTTCATACTCATCTAAAAAAGCCTGGTGCTGCTTAATGGTCCGCTCGCTGCGTCGGCGAAGGTGGCCTGCGGACTCATCAGGGTCCGGCGTGTGAAAAGCGATGGCGTTAAACTCATGGTTACCCATGATCGCTTTAGCCTGCCCCGACTCAACCATGCTGCGGACAATCTCAATGGTTTTCTCCTGCTTTGGACCACGATCAATATAGTCCCCAAGAAAGATCACCTGCCGATCGGGATGACAATAGCGGCCATTCTGCTCACGGTAACCCATCACACGAAGCAGCGCTTCTAGGCTGTCTGCACACCCATGAATATCACCGATCAGATCATAGCCTTCAAGCGCCTCCCCTTTTCCAAAATAGAACCCTTGAACATGATCGCACTGATTATTTTTTAAAAATTTCAGCTGATCAACCGTCTCTACCCCCTCCGCAATGACTGAAAGCCCTAACTTATGCGACATCGCTATAATCGCAGATGTAATCTCTACATCATAGTTATCATTAGGAATTCCATCAATGAACGATTTATCCACCTTAATGTAATCGATCGGCAGTCGCTTCAAGTAACTCAGCGAGGAGTAACCGGTACCAAAATCATCGACCGCAATACTGACACCCAACGACTTTAAGTGATCAAGAAGCTGAACCGCATGAGTGAACTCCTCCATTAACAGCGTTTCAGTGATCTCCAGTTCAATATTTTTAAAGTTCACCCCCGTTGACTTCGCAATCTTTATAAACCGCTTTAAAAAATCCGCATGCCTAAATTGCTTGACAGATAAATTTATCGAGATACGTCCATCTACTGGGAGCTTACCCTCACGAATTAAAACCACCGTATCCCGGCAGACCGTTTCAATGTTCCAATCACCCACCCGATGAATAAGCCCCGTCTCCTCCGCAATGGGGATAAACTCAGCGGGCGACACCAGGCCACGCGTTGGGCTCTGCCACCGTAACAGAGACTCATAGCCCGACACCCTATCCTTCTCTAGGTCATACTGCTGCTGGTAGACAATCATCAACTCCTGCGCCTCTAACGCGGCCCTTAACTCTTTCTCAATATTCATTTTATGCAACATCGCCAAGTCCATATCTCGGCAATAGTACTGAAAAGTATCCTTGCCCGAAGATTTAGCGCGATACATTGCCATATCCGCATTTTTCATCAAACCACTCACCGTCGTATCATCTTCGGGCGCCAACGTAATGCCGAGACTCGTGGTGACAACAATATTATGCTGGTATATTCTAATCGGCTCACGTATGCGTTCAACCAGCTGACTCGCAATATTGTCTGTGATCTTACGGCTATTAACGCTATCAACCAAGACCACAAACTCATCTCCACCTAATCGCCCGACCGTATCCACCTCCCTGACACAGGACTTGATCCGATCGGCAACCACTTTTAACAACTGATCACCCGCCTCATGCCCCATAGTATCGTTGATGCGTTTAAAGTTATCGATATCTAAAAAAATGAGGCCTATATTGAGATTATGACGCTTTGAGTGATGGATCGATTTTTTGAGTCGATTTTTAAAGAGCGCTCGATTGGCAACATTCGTCAAGGTGTCATATAGGGCTATTTTTTCCAACTGATGTTGCGCCTGCTTCAGATCTGTAATATCCAACAAACTGCCAACATGACCCTGCAGCTTATTATTTTCACTGAAGATCAGCGCTTCTGTATCAAACTGAATTTTTTCAAGCATTTGATTAAAGTCATCTGTCAAATCACCCAATTCATCTCTATTGATCTTTCTTGCACGCAGACTGTAATCTAGCTGCTCATGCACTTTAGCGATGGTCGCCTTGAGCGCGTTGATCGGATGCATCACAATTTTTTTCAGATAACTTGCCAAGAAGAGAGCCGCAATGGCAGCCAGTAGGCCGGTCAAGATCAATGCCTTGAGCAGCGCACGATTCTCTTCATGCAGTGCATCCAGATGGGCAAAGACAACCAGCGTACCCAACTTCTTTTCAAAAACAATGGGCTCTATAATCGTAACGCTGTTATCGGAGACTGTTTCAGAGAGGCCCAAAAGTGGCGGGCATTGAGCGCCCTGGTCTCCGATGGCATGACTGGCAAAATAGCCTCTGTTTTCTTTGTACATGCAGCCTAAATAGATGGCATCTTTAATGCTCAAAACCTGCAAATTCTCCTCAGCCAACTGCTGATCTTCAAAGTCGATTGCAGCAGCACTTCGGTTTGCAACCACTTTAGCAACCACCTTCAAACCGCTATAAAAATCCTCAAATGCACTCATTGAATTAACATAGTAGGCGACCGCGCTGACAATGCAGATTGCGATGATCGAGGTGGTCATGGCCAGCAACATCAATTTCGTGCTAAACGCTACATTCCTATAATAATTCAACATCAACGTCTATCCTTAGAATCAATATTAGAATCAACAATGCGAGTCGCTATCTCCATAAGCTGGGCTCTAATTTTAATCGAAGCACGTTTTGCCGCATCTAAATTAATTTCGATTTTGACATGTTGTGAACGCATGACAAAACCGATCACACCCCCCATATCGACAAATTTTGAATTATCACTGACCGTCAATACAGGGCTCTCTAGAACCCGACGCAACACCTCGCGCTTTAACCGTATATCATCAATAGAAAGATAGATAACGTGGCACCCTCTCAATGAACCACTTGGTGAACGTCGATGAAACGTTAATGACTTTTCTCTGACACGTTCACCCTCTTTCGCATAGAAGTGCAGAGGAAACGGATCTTTCCCAACGATACAGATAATAAAGCGATTACCCGTCTCTTCAAATGCACCGTCAGGCCAGTCAATAAACTTGATCATCTTATAAAGATAAACAGCTTTTAGATCATACTCCCCAATCCTCTCCATCTCTTCAATCGCCATTGATCGTATCGGCCAATAAAACATACAGACAATCGCGAAGAGCGTAGAGTACTGTATGTTTAAACGCACCCGAACCCTATCGATAAACCCACTCACATGCATAACGCGTGCTCTTCAAAAACAGCATCACTGAGCATCACCTCATCTCTAATCACCGATTTCCCCAACGTATAACGCTGCTGCCTTCCCATCCGCCACCTGCTGTAACCTTTATTACCTTTAATACCTTTAATACCTTTAATACCTTTAATACCTTTTACAGCATGAGAGCACACCCTCAACTGATTATAAACGCTCTTCAAGCGAAACAACACAGATGAAACATGCCCAAAGAAGAGACAGAAATGAAGCCCAAAGAGACCAAAAGAGACCAAAAGAGACCAAAAGAGACCAAAAGAGCGCAAAAGACGCCAAAAGAGCACACCAAGCCGATTGATTTTCCGCCAAAATTCTTTTAATCTGCACTCAGCTACAGTGGTCTTTTTTTAGACAGAACAGACAATGACAGAACAGACAATATAGTAAAGTAGTAGAGGAAGCGCATGAAGTATTTTTCCCAAACCGCTGTATTAACAACCGGTTTTGCCACTATCCATCCACGAGGCATCCATCCACGAGGCGCTTATATCCGCACCCCCAACATCTTCAGAACGATCACCCCCACCCCGCACTCAACTCACCTACCCGCTCACCTACCACGCCCTCCAAGAGAGCCATTAAACAGCCCAAACACCACTAATACAGTCACTCATACAATCACTAATAGCACAAATAGGCCCCCCATAAATAGCACAAATAGGACAAATAGCCACACGAATGACACGAATAGCACAAATAGGACACCCAAAAAATACAGACAAAACCGGGCTCAACGATTAAAAACCATACTGCTGGACGGCTGGTTTCACTCACTGAATGTATGCGAACACAACCACCCCCTCTTAATGCTGGCCCTGAAAAAACGCCTTCAAGCGCAAAAAGACCCCCTTATGATCCCCAAGCTTCTGTCACTCATCGAGAGCGCCCGTCGCAACATGGGCGAAAACGACCGAATAGAGACCCTCACTGGCATGATCGACATCCTGGCAGAACCCGGCGACATAAAATGGACCTCGCACCGGCTCATCGCATTCGAGCAGATCTTTAAGTATGCGATTCAGACCACACTTGAAGAAACCCCACGCAAAGCCCCAAACAATGTAGGACTTATATGGGACAACTTTCTTGAGGCCGCTTTCAAATTTGATACCGAGGAAGCGCGCACCGCCGCACTCACAATCGCTGAAACACTCTACCATCAATACCTATCAGACAAGAGCGGCTCGCTGGCGCAAGAGTGCCAGCGCATTCTCTCCACCCTTCACGCCTTCAAGCACCATCGATCCAATCCCACCCAACACGATAATACCGTTAGACCCAATACCGTTAGACCCACGTATACAGAGGCACAGCAAGCAGCCGATTGGGCCGCACTCAGTCAGCTCACCCTAACCCATGCAAAAGCATTTACAGATAGAGTGAACCGCCTATTGCCGTACCTTACCCAAGATCAAAAGCGTCAACTCAACACCCTCCTGCCTCAACAGCTCACTCTGTTTAGGTACAACAATTACGTGGAGATGGCCAGAGAACTGGGTGCTCTGCACGCACTGTGGTTAACCCTCTCTACGCCCTCTCACTCGACACCTGAACATACAGAGCCCCTTACAAAGACGCTGCTATCGGCTTTTGATAACGCCCCCTTTGACAATAAAGCGTCAAACAACCGCTTTGCCGAGACCTTTACCCGTATCATACTGCTGCAATCGATGGCTGAAAATTACATTAAGTGCCGCCCTAATCTGGAGGAGCACGGTAGAGAAGCGACCGCATTGAGCGATGCATTGATCGCAGATCTGAACGGCCATTATTCGTTTCGTATTAAATCACGCATCGTCGAGAGCCTCTGCAGCCTTCAGGCTACGGCCTATCGGAACATGAGCCCCTCATCATCAAAGCGCAGGCTTCAGATCGAACCCATTGAGCAGGCGATCATCCGTGCACTTGAGTCCTCAGTACCGATCACGCTTCATGCGCTTTACTATTTACTGACCAGTCCGATGAGCGACCCACTCTTCTATGATGCACCCTCTGACAATGTATCTGACAATATAGCTGACAACGCATTCCTCAATGCCCTACCTCAAAACTATGCTATTTTGTCCTCCTACTTTGATGTGACTCAATTAAGCATGCCTGGCATTGCCCACACTGTACAGAGTGGGCTGCCAATACAGGCATCAACGCCATTACCATCAGAAAAACTGAACCATTTTATAAGCACATTAGAAGCAGCCAATAAGCAACACCCACGCAGCAGCCTTACCGCCCATCTACTCTCTGCATTTTTAGAGCAAGCCAGC
>JAYPBG010000017.1:0-3674 GCA_038124075.1 Gammaproteobacteria bacterium | reverse complement strand
CCAGCCGAGAGGAGGTGATAACATTTGTGACGCTCTGCTGGCAACGGCCGGCCATCGCCGCTCTGTTAGGGGGCACCGCACACACCAGCATGATTGATATCTCAAAAGGGGGAGACAACCTCTCAACCTTTGCCTACTTTCTTGATGCCTGGCGCCATCACTTTGAACCCACAGATGAGACCGAGCTCAAAGCAGAGTACAGAGCCCTTCAAATGAGTCGTATGAATCGAAAGAGGCAAAGCGCGCTGACTCAACGCTCTATCACACCCCTCACTGAGACTTCTACCCTAAACATCCACGGCAGAACCGTGACAGACATTCGTACGGGCCTCTCCTACAAGATCCCCAAGGCGGGAGAACACGATCATAAAGCCTTTGAAAAAGAGGAGGATATGACGCGCCTTATTTCAGCGCTTAAAGAGAAAGCCGGGCTGCTCAGCCACATGCCTGAGCCCATAGGCATCCAGTGGGTCAGCCTATCTGGACACTTAGTGAACCACATCCGTTCAAAACCTGGCATCACATTAGGGGCGACTCAAAACATCCCCACAAAGGCCTATGGCTATACCGCAGACCCTACCTATCACAAGCACATCTACGAAGCCACCACTCTGGATGAATTTAATCAAGCCTCTCAGACCTGTTTACACGATCGCGCTGTTTTGGCACGCCACAACCTCCTGCCTGACGTCATCGCTTCGGTATTTCATAATGCAAAAGATCAACGTTCATACCACTGGGATGCTGATCGATTGGGTGTTGCGGCGGGCATTCGCTTCGGGACGGGTCGGCATGATGCCTGGTATCACTCGACTGAATACACCAACCTGGGCCTCAGCGGAAACCGAGATTTAAAGCACTTTAGCTTCCTAAGCGACCACCTTGCCCAACACCCTTCAGACTACCCCTCACACGACCGATCGGGCTCAGCGTACACCGCTCTGACCAGTTTAATGGGTGACACTCTCTATGAATGGAGCATGACGGTTGGGCGCTGGTTTTTAGATCACAACAGACTCTCTGTTCACGGCTCTTCTGTTTACGACCCAGACAGCGAGCATCAAGCGGGGACTGATACGCTTACTGGCACGCTTGCTGATACGCTCGAGCAGGGCTTTACCGCCTACTTTTCAGCCTATACCCAGAAACCCGTTGAACAGAGCCGACAGTTTCTACGCAACATCGGCATCGATTGGACGCGCTTAGCTCGGCAAATGGCCTATTTTATGTCGAAAGACTATGTGAGTGATATCGCTCAAGGTCGAATTGCCAAAGGGATTTATGACGAACAGACACACGTTCACTGCGACCTGCATACTGAAGCGTTACCCTATTGGAGTGATAAAAAAGGTTTTTGTGCCAACGGGGAACAGGCCGATCTCGGCCCCTACAACGGCCCAAACCCACTGACAGAGTTGATTCGTACCTTAACGCTCGTCACTGCGTTGGCACCGTGGGTTGCAGAGATCGACTGACAAGAGCACTATCACGCTATCGCTTACGAAAACGCATCTTGCGCGGCTCAAATGTCATTGTTTTTATTTTCTCTAACTTCTTGTTAAGTTTTGACTGGATATCGGGTGATTTTATCATGTCACAGACCTCTTCTGTACTGTAGCGATCCAATAAAATATTACTGAACTTTTCAGTATAAACTTCCACATTACTTTTATCTGTATTAATAAAATCATTATTTTTTATAAAACCTAATCTGCAATACCCAATAAGGACGGTCGCTTTTGCTTCCCCCATGTTTTCGGCCTTGCTTCTAGACTCACCTAGCTCAACAACCTTTTTGGCTTTTCCTATCGCTCTAGACATTTTAGACTTGACCGCTCTAACCCCTTTTTCAGGTTTTTTAACATCAACATTCCCTTTCATCTTCTCTTGCTCATCCGCCTCAAAAGCATCACGGTTTATGACACCCAATATCTGAGAAACCTGCTTAACCGCTTCAAAGATCTCTGCCGGATTTGGGATCATATCACCAAATTTATTATTATCATTTACAATCTTCTTCTCATACATCGCCGTACCAACGTCCGCTAGTAACGAGAGCATACCCGTACCAGGAAACATTTCTGTAATTTGATAAAGTATATCCGCACACAACGTATGTTGCCTCTCACTCGTAAGAAGCCCCGAATTAAACGCTTTCACCGCCAGCAACTCTTGATTGAATACTCTCTGAAAACTTCTTGAAAAATCATTCACAGCCTCATCCTTACTCAATATCTCTTTTATCTCCTTCTCTTTCAAGTTGACGCCAATACCGTTCAGGTACTGAACAACCCCTCTTAGTGAACTATTCTCATTACCCCTACTTTCATAAGAAGAGATATTCCCCACATTACCCTTATACTCTAACTCGAATCGACCTGTAATTTTTTCATCACCAAGAATACTTTCAAGATACCCCAACCCTCTACTGTTGATAGCGTTATATTTAATCTCCACCTTCCTCAAATTTGTAGATGACCGTATCATTTGACCAATCGCAACGGCACCCTCTTCTCCAATGTCATTCTTATTAAGGCCGACATACGTTATCCGGTCATTATCACTCACAATCCTCTTAATTTGACGAGCATCCTGATCATTCAGCGAGCAGTTATTCATATCTATTGCCACGAGCGTGCTCGATGTAGAGAGCAGCAGACCCAACTCTTGCGCTCTGCCTGAAAGATTACTTCCACTTAAATTTAAGTATTGATTATTTCTATCACCTCTCGTGAAGGCCTGAGCAAGCTTTCCCAGTGACACCTGATCTAAATTTGTTTTTCTTAAAAAAAGATAACGCCCCAACCACTTTTTTTCACTTATAAATTTACACAAATCATCTACATTGTTTGAACTAAGATGACACCCCTCAAAAGATAAAGCATCCAAATTTCCCAGTTTAGCTACGGCATCCAGAACGTCTCTAAACGCATCGCCTGATTCAATCGAACAATGATCAAACTGTATACAGCACAATTGATCCTCAGCATGCAGATTGCTCGCTTTTCTCTCGTCTGCTAGCTTGCTCAGGGCTTGTGGCAATCGGGAAGAACCAATAGATATACCCCTAAAATCCAATTGGGCTAGTTTTTTTTTGTCTCCCAACTCACCAATAATTTTACTAACAACCCGACGATTCAAACCCTTTATTTCGATTTTTTTAAGATCCTTATTAGAGTTAATACAAGCCCCCATCGTCCAAACGCCGCCCTCTTCTTCAAAATAAGGCATATCAACATCAATACTTAAAGCTTCCTCTGTCATCCAAGCATGCTCATGATCGCTCTCAATAGACGCTTTTTGGCGCTCTTTTTCCAGCTTATTAATATTTATGTTTGCACCTGAATGACCCTTCAAACCCTTGTTTTTATCACTTGCCCTGACGTTATGATAAGCATTTGACTCTCCAGCTCGCCCAAGATGAGCCGATCCACGACCACCTTCAACCTTCGGTTGCTGCGATTTCGATTGTTTTCTATATGAGTGAGCGCTACCCTTTTTTGGCTGACCGCCGCTGTAGCGTGTATAGTTATCTATCATAAACGTTTTACCCCAAGAAATACAAGATGTTTACAACATCACTGAGAAGGAAAAGAGTTGTTTTTATTACTCTTATACTATTATGCTCTTATACCGTGGCTTCAAATAGTAAGTGCAACAATTCATAACGCTAG